>CAYNDD010000119.1:0-9738 GCA_964395425.1 uncultured Frankiaceae bacterium | reverse complement strand
GCGGTCGGACTCGTCGGAGTCGGCGTCGGGGTGGGGGTCTTCGACGGCGAGTGGGTCGGCGAGTGAGTCGGCTTCTTCGTTGGGGTCTTCGTCGGGGTCGCTGACGTGCTCGGCAACGGCGCCGACGAGGTCGGGGTGGCCGTGACGGTCTCCGTCACGGTCGGCGTCGGTTTCGCCTTGTGGTGGTGGTGCTTGGGGTTCAGCGTAGAACCGAGGCTGGTCGAGTGGGCACCCGAGTGGGACACACCGAACAGCTCGGACAACGTCTCGCCCGCACCCGCCTCGATCGCCGTGATCACCCCGATCGACACCACGAACACGACCGCGGAGCCGATTCCCGCCACCCGCCACGGAATCTGACCGGCCAGCCGCCGGCCCTGCTGGCGCGCGGTCTTGATCACCTCGCGGAACGGCGGTGAGGCGGCGCCGGCCTGGTGCATCCGCCGCAGCCGAGCCTTGGTACGGCGCAAGGTGTGCACGTACAACGCACTGCCGATGGTGAACAGGACGCTCGCGACCGCCGTACCGATGACTGTGCCGGCCACCCCGAACAGCGAGCAGAGGACCGCGGCGGAGACCGCCGCGAGCGAACTCGCCGCCATCTGCGAGAGCGAGATTTGAAGCCGCTCCTTCGGCTCCTCCACATCGTCCGGTGCGTCATCGCTCACGCTCCGACGCTAGCGGGTTCCGCCCTTGGTCGATCTTCAGGATCAGGTGCTGGCGAAGGCCGCCCGGGCCGCCGCGCCGCCGACCGCCGAGCGGTCCCAGAAGCCCAGCGTGCCGGGCCCGATGAACTCGTTCGCGGCGTCGACGAGGCCCGCAATCGCCGCGTAGGCGAACGCGCCGCCGACCGAGATCCGGCGTACGCCGAGCGCCGCCAGCGCCCTGACGTCGGGACCGCCGGGCAGGGCGAGCACGTTGACCGGCCGGTCGACCGAGTCGACCACCTCCCGGATGTCCTCGGGCCTGGTCAACCCAGGCGCATAGAGGACGTCTGCACCCGCCGCCGAGAAGGCCTGCAGCCGAGCGATCGTGTCGGCAAGGTCGGCCCGGCCACGCAGGTAGTTCTCCGACCGCGCGGTGAGCACCAGCCGGCTCGGGCCGTTGTGCGCGGCCTCAGCCGCGGCCGCCACCCGCTCGGTGGCCGGCCCGAGGGCGTAGATCGGGTCGGCCTGGTCACCGCTGAAGTCCTCGATCGAGCAGCCGGCCAGGCCGGTCGTCGCAGCCAGGGTCACCGTCTCAGCGACTCCGGCCGGATCGTCCGCGAAGCAGTTCTCCAGGTCCGCCGACACCGGCAGATCGGTCGCCGCCGCGATTGCGGTCGCATGGGCGAGCGCCTCGTCGCGGCTGACCGAGCCGTCGAGCCGGCCGAGCGTGGCCGCGAACCCGCTGCTGGTGGTCGCCAACGCCTGGAATCCCAGCGAGGCAAGGACCCGGGCCGAGCCGGCGTCCCACGGGTTGGGGATGAGCAAGGGGGTCGGGCCGTCGTGCAGGGCAAGGAATCGGGCGGCGAGGTCGTCGGCGGTCACCGCATGAACCTAACCCCGCCCACCGACATCGGCCGGCGCGGTGCAAGGCAGTTCAACCGGGCGACTTCGAACGATTTGCTTACGGATCAGCGGTGAACCAGTTCCGGCCCTCCCCACGTTGGTACAAAGGATCTGGACTGTCGCGGCGGGGCGCGACACCCTCGACACCAGAAGGCGGATGTGACAACTGGCCTGCTGCTGTTCATCGGTTTCCTCGCCGGGCTGCTGACGATCGTCTCGCCCTGCATCCTGCCGGTGCTGCCGGCCGTCATCGCCTCGGGCGTGACCGCCGGCGGGCGGCGCCGAGCCGCCGCCATCGCGACCGGCCTCGCCCTGGCCTTCGGCGTCTCGGCGCTGTTCAGCATCCGGCTGCTCCAGGCGCTCGGGCTCCCGCTGGGCCTGCGCTACGACATCGCCATCGGCGTGCTGTTCGTCCTGGCGGCGGGCTTCCTCGTTCCCCAGATCGGTCAGCTGCTCGAGCGGCCGTTCGCCCGGCTCGGCGTGAACCGCTCCCCTGACGGTACGGCGAGCGGTTTCGTCCTCGGGGCGACGCTCGGGCTGCTCTACCTGCCGTGCGGCGGCCCGATTCTCGCCACCATCGCCGCGGTCGGGAGCCCGCACACCGCCCTCGGGGTCGACGCCATCGCGCTGACCATCGCCTACTCACTCGGGATCGCCCTGCCGATCTTCTGGCTCGTCCTGGTCACCGAGCGGGTGTCGAGCGCGACCGGCTGGCTCCGCGCGCACTCGGTGGGGCTGCGGCGGGCCGGCGGCGTCGCGCTTGCCGGGAGCGCGGTCGCGATCATGCTCGGTGCCGCGACCGCGTTGCAGACCGCCGTGCCGTCGTACTCGGCGACGCTCGAGCACCACCTCACCGACAACAAGTCGATCAGCGGCCGGATCGCCCACATCAGCAACCCGCACGAGACCGACAACGCCAAGCGGATCCAGGGGTCGCTGAACGCGACCATCACGCCGTCCGGCCCGAGCATCGTCCCGATGGCCGACCAGGTGCCGACGCTGTCCGCCTCGTCACTGCCCGACTACGGACCGGCACCCGACTTCGCCGGCGTCACCCGATGGATCAATACCCCGGCCGGCGCTGCAGTGCGGCTGTCGCAGCTGCGCGGACACGTCGTCCTGATCGACTTCTGGACCTACTCGTGCATCAACTGCCTGCGCAGCCTGCCGCACGTCGAAGCCTGGTACGCCCGCTACCACAGCGCCGGGTTTGACGTGATCGGCGTGCACACCCCGGAGTTCGACTTCGAGCACGTCGCGGGCAACGTGATCTCCGCCGTCCAGCGGCTCGGCGTGAAGTACCCGGTCGCGATGGACAACGACTACGGCACCTGGGACGCGTGGGGCAACAACTCGTGGCCGGCCGAATACCTGATCGATCCGAGCGGTCATGTCCGCTACGGCTCGATCGGCGAGGGCGACTACGGCACCACCGAGGGTGCGATCCGCGCGCTGCTGAAGGCCAACGGTGCGACGCTGCCGCCACCGACCGACGTACCGGACCGCACGCCGACTCAGGCGTCGACACCGGAGAGCTACCTCGGCTACCAGCGCCTCGCCCGGTACGTCGGAACCTCGATCGTCAGGAACCGGGTCGCGACGTACCGGTTCCCGTCCTCGCTGCCGGCGAACGACCTCAGCCTGTCCGGCCAATGGACGGTCCAGGGCGAAGACATCGTGGCCGGCTCCGCCGCCGAGCTGCGGATCGACATCGATGCCTCCGAGGTCTACCTCGTGTTGTCCGGGAGCGGCACGGTGACGGCCACCCTGAACGGCAAGGCACTGCCGACCCAACATGTCGCCGGCGTGCCGACGCTGTACACGATCATCTCGGGAGCGGACGTGCAGCACGGTGTCCTGCAGCTCGAAGCGTCACCCGGGATCAAGGCCTACGACTTCACCTTCGGCTAACCCCACGCATGGCCCATCGGTGCGGTGATAGCCCCACGCATGGCCCATCGGTGGGGCTGGAGACGTCGGGCCGGGCCGTCGGCGCGGATAGCCTGCCGCCATGGGTGAGGTCTTGATCACGCAACACGACGACGGCACCTGGTGGGCCTCCGGCGCTCGCGCCGGCGAGATCATCGACGGCTGGGAAGGCATCGCAGCCTTCGTCGAGGCCGGCCACACCGTGCACTGGGAGTCGCCCGAGGCAACCGCTGCCTTCACCGCCGCGTGTGGCGACCCGTCCGAGATCTAGCCTTTCGGAGCGATCTAGCCTTCCGGAGCGTCGCCGACCAGGCACCCGGGTGGCAGGTCGAACCATCGCAACGCCTCGACATCGGGGCGCAGTCCGGTCAGCGACTCCCCCGTCGCCTGCGCTGACGACGGCCGGTCGCGCTCGGCCGCGAGCCGTTCGGCTTCGCGCAGATGGTCGTGCAGCACGGACACATCGGCACGCGCCGAATGGGCCGGGAAGGCCATCACGTGGTCCGGGGTGTCGAAGCGCACGTCTGCCAGCCGCAGCGGCGGATCGGCGGCGGCGTTGCGGTGGTGCCATAACCCCGACGGCGGGTCGAACCGGTAGTCGGTGAGGAAGCGATCGCCCTCGCGGGCAACGAACCGGACCGCCTCGATGATGTAGTCGGCGACCGTCTCGTCGAGGAAGTAGGTGAAGTTGACCCGCACCCAGCCCGGCTTGATGCCCTCGCAGCCGGCCGCGATCTCGTGTTGGAACGCATGCGAATGCTCGATGTCGATGCCCAGCAGTCGGTGCCCGTACGGGCCGGCGCACGAGCAGCCGCCACGGGCCTGGATTCCGAACAGGTCGTTGAGCAACGCCACGACGAAGTTGTGATGCAGGTAGAAACCGCCGGGCCGCTTCACCACGAACGACACGATCGACAAGCGCTCCGCGTCGAGGTTGCCGAGGATCTCGATCGCCGGCTCGGCCGACCACACCTCGACCGCGTGCTCCAGCAACGCCGCCTCGACCGCCTTGATCAGCGGTGCGCCCACAGCTTGTTTCAGGGCGAAGACCAGCCCGGCCCGGATCGAGCCGACGATGTCGGGCGTGCCGCCTTCTTCCCGGGCGACCGGGTCGGCCAGGTAGACGTGCTCGAGCGGGTTGACGTAGGCGACCGTGCCGCCACCCGGCACGGTCGGCACCCGGTTGGTGACGAGCTCGCGGCGTACGGCGAGCACCCCCGGCGTACCCGGGCCGCCGATCAGCTTGTGTGGTGAGACGAAGACCGCGTCCAGCCGCGCGTCCCGGTCGTCGGCCGGCGCCATCGCGATCTCGACGTACGGCGCGGCCGCAGCGAAGTCCCAGAACGACAACGCGCCGTGCCGGTGAAGCAGCCGGGCGATCCCGGCGGTGTCGCTGACCACCCCGGTGACGTTGGAGGCGGCGGAGAACGACCCGATCCGCAACGGCCGGTCAGCGTAGGCGATCAACTGCCGTTCGAGCACTGCCGGGTCGATGTGACCGTCGATGTCGGCGGGAATCTCGACCACGTCCGCAATCGACTCGCGCCAGGGCAGCTCGTTGGAGTGGTGCTCGAACGGCCCCACGAACACGACCGGTCGCGCGGCGGCCGGGATCAACTGGGAGAGCGCGTAGCGGTCCTCGAGCTGCGACGGGATCCGGATCCCGAGGATCCGAACCATCTTGTCGATGGCCGCCGTCGCGCCCGACCCGGTGAAGATGACCAACGTGTCCTCGTCACCGCCGAGCGCGTCCCGGATGATCCGCCGGCTCTCCTCGCGCAGCCGGGTGGTCTGCAGGCCGGTCCCGCTCGACTCGGTGTGCGTGTTGGCGTACGTCGGAAGGACCGCGTCGCGGATGAAGTCCTCGATGAAGGTGAGGGCCCGGCCGCTCGCGGTGTAGTCGGCGTAGGTGACCCGCCGCGGTCCGTACGGGCCGTTGATCAGGGTGTCGTCGCCGATCACCGCGTCGCGGATCTGATCGAGCAACGCCGAACGCGGCAGATCCACGCCTCGATGCTAGGCGGCGCGAAAAGTTGATCATGGCAAACCGAGCAAAAAACCGGCGCGAAAACGCCGCTCTTCGCCATGATCAACTGGGTACGACGGGGGCTACCGCTTCTTCTTGGCGCGCTTCTTGTCGGCCTTGACCGTCGACGCGATGCCGCGAACCAGCAGGTCGAGACCGAACTCGAAGCGCTCGTCCCCGCTCGGTCCGGTCAACGCGCCGGCCATCGCGACCACGTTCGGATACCGCTCGGCGGGCAGCGCCGCGAAGAACTCCCCCATCTGCTGGTGGAAGACCTCAGCCTCGGCCTCATTCGCCGGAAAGGTCTCGAGGCTGTCCTCGAACGCCGACGCGGTGGAATACAGCGCGAGTACGTCGACCGCCAGCCCGGCCACTGTGGCACTCACCGCACCGGCGCGCAGGATCGCGAGGGTCGCGTCGACCGCGCGCAGCGCGCCATCCCCAGTCGGGATCTCGCCGAGGCCCACCCGGGCGATGTCCCGATGCCGGCGCAAGGTCACCCAGGCGGCTCGGACCAGGTCCTTCAGCTGCTCCTGCCAGTGCTCCGGATCGATCCAGTCCGGCAGCGGGACCTCGCTCAGCACGCGGTCGTACACCGCGGCGACCATCTCGTCCTTGTCGGCAACGTGCGCATACAGCGACGCCGGACCGGTCCCGAGCGCCTCGGCCACCCGGCGCATCGTCACCGCCGACAGACCCTCGGCGTCGAGTACCTCGAGCGCCGCGTCGATGATCGCGGCCCGGCTGAGCGTGCGCGCAGCGCGCTGCTCGGTCCGGCGCGGGTGTCCGTGGCGGCGAGGAGCCGGCGGAAGCGCCACAGACTCCGAGGTCTGGTCCACAGATCTAGTAAACCACTTGACACGAACGTTGTTCGTTTGGAACAGTGTTCGTTATGACGAACGATGTTCGCGCCACGGCTGACGCAGCCGGCGCCTCCGCCGCCGATTCGGTCTTCTACCGGCACCGCTGGCTGATCCTCGCGGTCGTGCTGGCCGCGGAGTGCATGGACCTGATCGACTCCACGGTGGTCAACGTCGCAGCGCCACAGATCGCTCGGCAGTTCCACGCCTCGTCGACCTCGCTGCAGTGGATCGTCGGCGGCTACCCGCTCGCGATCGCGGTCGGCTTGATCACCGGCGGCCGGCTCGGCGACCTGATCGGGCGCAAGCGGATGTTCCTGATCGGGGCGGCCGGCTTCGTGCTGGCATCGACCCTGTGCGGGCTCGCCCCCGACACCACCGTCTTGATCGCGGCCCGGCTGATCCAGGGCGGATTCGCCGCGCTGATGCTGCCGCAGGGCTTCGGCATCCTGCGCGAGGTGTTCCCACCGGACGAGCGCCAGCATGCCTTCGCGATCTTCGGGCCGGTGATCGGGTTTTCCGCGGTGCTCGGTCCGATCATCGGCGGCTCGTTGATCGACTGGAACCTGTTCGGCAGCGGCTGGCGGCTGGTCTTCCTCGTCAACGTGCCGCTCGGGATCGCGGCCATCATCGGTGCAGCCCGGCTGCTGCCCCCGTCCCTCCCGGACCACGGCACCCGGCTCGACCTGACCGGTACGGCGCTGGTGAGCGGCTTCGCCGTACTGGTGGTCTATCCGCTGATCCAGGGCCGGGTCTATGGCTGGCCCTGGTGGACCTACACCATGATCGCGGTCGGCGTCGGGCTGCTACTGGTCTTCGCTGCGCATCAGCGCCGCCGGGACGCCGCCGGGCGGGCCCCGCTCGTCACGCCGAGCGTCTTCGGGCACCGCGGCTACTCGGCCGGTCTGGTCTTCGCGATGCTCTTCTTCAGCGGGATGGGCGGCGCCTTGCTCTGCGCCACGCTGTTCCTCCAGATCGGACAGGGCTTCACCCCGATCCACGCGGCGGTCTGCACGGTTCCGCTGTCGGTCGGCCTGGTCATCGGTGCCGGCCTGTCCGGTGGCGTGCTCGGGCCGAAGTTCGGCCGGCGTACCTTGCAGGCCGGGCTGGCGGTCAGCGTCCTGGGCTGGGTGCTTCTGGCCGTGGCGCTTCGCGGGCACGCAACGATCGGCTTCCTCGACCTCATGCCCGGTCTGCTCGTCACCGGGGTGGGTCTCGGACTTGTCGTCGCGCCGATGTTCGACATCATCCTGGCGTCGGTGACCGACGCCGAGACCGGCTCGGCTTCCGGCGTGCTCAACGCCGGGCAACAGCTGGCCAACGCGATCGGGGTCGCGGTCCTCGGCACGATCTTCTTCGACGCGATCGCCTCCGGCGACTTCCATCTGGGCCTGCGGCGGGTCCTGATCGTCCAGATCGGGACGACGCTCGCGCTGCTGGCGCTCTCGCCGCTGCTGCCGCGCTTCGCGCGGGAGCCGGAGACTGCCCCGGGGGTCGAGCTGGAGCTCGCGGAGGTCAAGGCGTAGGACCGCTGAGGCGGCCTAAGGACCCCCGTCGACCTAAGGCGGACCGGCCGCGGTTCCAGGCCCGAAATAAGGATTCCTTCCGATGTGGCGGCCTACCTCAGACGCGCAGTGTTGAGCCTGTCAACAAGGACAGCAAAGCGTCCGAAGGGAAGCGACCACGATGCTCGGACAGACCAATCAACTCATGGCCCTCGCTGAGGTGAACTACCGCCACGAGCGGTTCGCGGCTGAATTCGCCCGGTCACCCCGCACGCTGCACCTCAAGTGGCCGGTCGGGCTCCTCAGCCCGAAGCGGCGGAGCAAGCCCCGCCACCCGTCCGGCGTGCGGCCGGCCCCGCACCACATGAAGGCAACCGGCTGATGCACCGTCGCGAGATCCCGCCCGGCTCCGCCGCCGCGGGAGCGTGACATCTCGCTAGGAACCGTCCCCGCCACGCAGCATGATGGGGTCGTGCCGTTAGACGCGACGCCGACGCCGCTGGTGGGACGGGTCGAGGAGCTCCGCCAGCTCGCCGAGCTGGTGGGAGCCGGTGACGCCGCCGGCGGTGCAGTGCTGCTCGGCGGCGACGCCGGCGCCGGCAAGAGCCGGCTGGTGGCCGAGCTGCGGGCCCGGGTGCTCGCCGACGGCTGGCGGGTGCTGGTGGGGCACTGCCTCGACTTCGGCGACGGTTCGCCGCCGTACCTCCCGTTCAGCGAAGCGCTCGGCCGGCTGGCGGCGGACAGCCCCGGGCTCGCCGCGTCCCTCGTCGATGTCGACCCCTCGATCTCGGTCCTGCTGCCCGCCCACCGCCTGCTGACCGAGGATCCGGCACCCGAGCCGACCGGCCGGGCGGCATTGTTCGACGCGGTGCATGCCGGCCTGTCCCGGCTGAGCGAAGACGCCTCCGTCCTGTTGATCGTCGAAGACGTGCACTGGGCCGACCAGTCGACCCGGGACCTGCTCCGGCTGCTGTTCGCGCGACAGTTCAGCTCGCCGGTCGCGATCCTCGCGACCTACCGCAGCGACGACCTGCACCGCAGGCACCCACTGCGGACCGCACTGTCGGAGTGGGTGCGGCTGCCGACCGTGTCGCGCCTGCAACTCGGCCCGTTGAGCGACCAGGAGTCCCGCGAGCTGGTGCGCGAGCTGCACCCCGACCCGATGCCGCCGCAGGAGCTCCGCCAGATCCTGACCCGCGCCGAGGGCAACCCGTTCTTCATCGAGGAGCTGGTCGCCGCCGCCGAGGTCAGCGGCGGGCTGGTCCCGGCCGACCTGGCCGACCTGTTGCTCGTCCGGCTCGACCAGCTCGACGACCACGGCCGGCTGGTCGTGCGCGCGGCGGCGGTGGCCGGACGCCGGGTGTCGCACAACCTGCTCGCGCACGGCACCGACCTCGACGAGGCGGCGCTCGAGGAAGCGCTGCGCGCCGCGGTCGAGGCCAACATCCTGGTCGCCCTCGGCTCCGACGGCTACGCATTCCGGCACGCCCTGCTGGCCGAGGCGATCTATCAGGACCTGCTGCCCGGAGAGCGGGTGCGGCTGCATGCGAAGTACGCCGCTGCCCTCGCCGCCCATCGGGTCGAAGGGTCGGCCGCTGAGCTCTCACGGCACGCGCGCGCATCCCACGATCTGGTCACCGCGACCCGCGCGAGCGTGCAGGCCGGCGACGAGGCGATGTCGGTCGGCGGACCGGAGGAGGCGCTGCGGCACTACGAGCTGGCCCTCGAGCTGTTGGCCGATCCGGCCGTGTCGGCCGGGGTCACGAGCGAGGGCGGCGATCCCGACTCGGTCGACCGCACCGACGTGGTGGTCCGCGCCAGCAACGCGGCGGCCGCGGCCGGCCATCTGGTCAGATCGCTGGCGCTGG
>CAYNDD010000118.1:5796-9826 GCA_964395425.1 uncultured Frankiaceae bacterium | reverse complement strand
AGAAGATCCAGATCCTGGTCGGCAGCGGGGTGAAGGCCTCGAAGCTGACCCGCCGCGCGCGGGTGTCGGCCGAGCCGAAGCCACCGGCCGAGTCGAACGGCGAGCCGGCCCGCCGGCCGGCCAGGGTCTCGGCGGCCGGGGTCGGCGCGCACGCCGAGCGGCTCGCCGACGTGCATGCGCTCGCGAAGCCGCCCGTCCGCAAGCTGGCCCGCGACCTCGGCGTCGACCTGCAGGTGATCGGCGGCACCGGACCCGACGGCACCGTGACCCGGTCCGATGTCCAGGCCGCAGCGGCGGGCGGCGCGGCGGGTGTCCGCCGGGTCGCGCCGGCACCGGACTTCGACCCCGCAACCCGGGAGCAACGGGTACCGATCAAGGGCGTGCGCAAGCTCACTGCCGAGGCGATGGTCGCGAGCGCGTTCACCGCGCCCCATGTCACCGACTTCATCACCGTCGACGTGACGCCGATGATGGAGCTGGTCACCCGGCTGCGCGAGCATCCGGACTTCGCCGGCGTCAAGGTCTCGCCGCTCCTGCTGGTTGCCCGCGCGCTGATCCTCGCGGTCGAACACTTCCCGATGGTCAACTCGGCCTGGGACGACGACGCCCAGGAGATCGTGGTCAAGGGATACGTGAACCTTGGCATCGCGGCTGCCACCCCGCGCGGCCTGATCGTGCCGAACATCAAGGATGCGGCCAGGCTCTCGCTTCCCGAGCTCGCCCGCGAGATGCAGACGCTGACCGAGGTTGCCCGTGCGGGTCACACCGCACCGGCCGACATGGCCCGCGGGACGATCACGATCACGAACGTCGGCGTGTTCGGAGTCGATTCGGGCACCCCGATCCTCAACCCCGGCGAGACCGCGATCCTGTGCCTGGGCGTCGTTCGCGACACCCCGTGGGTGCACGAGGGCCAGATCGCGATCCGCAAGGTGACCCAGCTTGCGTTGTCCTTCGACCACCGGATCGTCGACGGCCAGCTCGGCAGCGAGTTCCTGGCCGACCTCGCCGGGATGCTCGCCGACCCCTGGCGCCTGGTGAACTGGCGCTCGCAGTGACGCGCAGGTGAAGGTCCGGCCGGTCGCGCCGCTCGCGGCCGCAGCGATGCTGCTGGTTCCGGCTGGCAACGCAGCGTCCGCAGCCGCTGCCGGCCGGTACGCCGCCGCAGTCTCCGCCCCGCGCCCGGATCCGTACTACCCGGCCGAGGGCAGCACGAGTGTCGACGTCCTTCACTACGGCCTCGACCTGACCTGGGACGCAGCGACGAGACGCTTGAGCGGGAGCGCGACGATCCGGTTCAGGGCTCCCCGGGCCGAATCTCGGATTTCGCTCGACTTCGGCGACCAGCTGAGCTTCACCTCACTCCGGGTCGACGGCCAGGACCCGCGTGGCAGCGGCTACGGCCCGCACAAGCTCATCGTGCTCACCGGTCCGCTCGCGCGCGACAGCGTGCACACGCTGGTGGTCCGCTACCACGGCTCGCCGCGCCCGGTCCGGGCCCCGAGCCGGCGAAGCGACCTCCTCGATCTCGGCTGGACCGTCCAGCCCGACGGCGAGGTGTGGTCGATCCAGGAGCCGTTCGGCGCCTACACCTGGTACCCGGTCAACGACCAGCCCTCGGACAAGGCGTTCTACGACATCACCTGGCACACCAAGGCGGCTTGGCGCGGAGTGAGCAACGGCGATCTGGTGAGCGACACCGTCCGGCACGGCGAGCGGACGATGCACTGGCACCTGGCGTCGCCGGCCGCGAGCTATCTGGTCACGGTCGCGATCGGGCCGTACCACGCGTATCACCAGACCGGCCCGCACGGCCTGCCGATCACCTATTGGGTTCGCAACTCCGATCAGGATCTGCTGCCCGAGCTGCGGCACACCCCCGCGATGATCCGCTGGCTGGAAGCCCGGCTCGGTCCGTTCCCGTTCGACCGGATCGGAGCGGTGGTGGCTCCGACGCCCTCGGCCGAGGAGACCCAGACCCTGGTCACGATCGGGAGATCGGTGCTGACCGAGCGCGGCGGCGGGCTGTCCGACCTGCTGCACGAGTACTCCCACCAGTGGTACGGCGACGAGGTGACGCCGAACAACTGGAAGGACCTCTGGATGAACGAGAGCTTCGCGATGTACGTCCAGATCCGCTGGGAGGCCTCGCACGGTGGCCCCAACATGACGGTTTGGCGGCGGGCGCTCAACCAGGAGGATCAGGGTCTGCGCGACGCGTTCGGCCCGCCGGGTGAGTACGACCGCAGCGACTTCGCCGAGCTCAACGTCTACTACTGCGGAGCGCGGATGCTCGACCGGCTGCACGCGATGCTGGGTTCGAAACTGTTCTGGTCCGTGCTCCGCGGCTGGCCGGCCTCGCGACGGTTCGGCAACGCCGATCGCGGCGACTGGATCCGCTACCTCGACGGCGCCACCGGTCGCAACCTGGCGCACTTCGTCCGGCACTGGCTCGACGCGAGACGTTCCCCACCCTCACCGATAAGCACGTTGTAGCGACCGGCATCGGTTAGAAGGCGGACTCCGGGAGGTCCATGACCTCGAGCGTCGTCGTCTCCACGACGAGTCGCTCGCCGTGCAGCAGCGGCAGCCGGGTCTGCGCGAAGAACTTCGCCGCGGCCACCTTGCCCTCGTAGAAGTCCGTGTCGGCGGGCGTCGCCGGACCCGCGGTGAGCGCGTTGAGCGCGACCTCTGCCTGGCGCAGCAGCAGCCAGCCGACCACGACGTCGCCGAGCGCGGCGAGCAGGCGGGAGGTGTTGAGCCCGACCTTGTAGAGGCTGCGCAGGTCCTCGGTCGCGCCGGTGAGATAGCCGACCATGGTCTCGACCATCGCCTGGGCATCGCCGAGTGCGGCGCCGAGCAGCGCGCGCTCGGTCTTGAGCTGGCCGTTGCCGGCGTCGGAGTCGACGAACGCCTCGATCTGGCCGACGAGCGTGGTCAGCGCCGCGCCCTGGTCGCGGACGATCTTGCGGAAGAACAGGTCCTGGCCCTGGATCGCGGTCGTGCCCTCATACAACGTGTCGATCTTCGAGTCGCGGATGTATTGCTCGATCGGGTAGTCCTGCAGGAAGCCCGATCCGCCGAAGGTCTGCAGCGACTGTGACCCGAGCAGCTCATAGGACTTCTCCGACCCGAAGCCCTTGACGATCGGCAGCAGCAGGTCGTTCATCCGGACCGCGGCGTCGTCCTGCTCCCCGCGACTCGCCACGATCATGACCGCGTCCTGATACGTCGCGGTGAACAGCACGAGCGCGCGCATCCCCTCGGCGTAGGCCTTCTGCAGCATCAGCGAGCGGCGCACGTCAGGGTGGTGGGTGATCGTGACCCGCGGCGCGGCCTTGTCGAGCATCTGGGTCAGGTCGGAGCCCTGCACGCGGGTCTTTGCGTACTCCAGTGCGTTGAGGTAGCCGGTCGACAAGGTCGCGATGGCCTTCGTGCCGACCATCATCCGGGCCATCTCGATGACCTGGAACATCTGCGCGATGCCGGCATGGACGTCGCCCACCAGCCAGCCGACGGCCGGTACGCCCGACTCGCCGAAGGTGAGCTCGCAGGTGGTCGAGACCTTCAGCCCCATCTTCTTCTCGAGGTTGGTGGCGAAGACTCCATTGCGCTCGCCGAGCTCGCCGGTGGCGAGGTCGACGTGAAACTTCGGTACGACGAACAGCGACAGGCCCTTGGTGCCGGGGCCGGCGCCGACCGGCCGCGCCAGCACGAGGTGCACGATGTTGTCGGGGATGTCCCAGTCACCGCTGGTGATGAAGCGCTTCACGCCCTCGATGTGCCACGAGCCGTCCGGCTGCTCGGTGGCCTTGGTGCGCCCGGCGCCGACGTCGGAGCCGGCGTCGGGCTCGGTCAGGACCATCGTCGAGGCCCAGTGGTGCTCGATCGCGAGCTCGGCCAGCCGCTTCTGGTTGGCGTTGCCGAGGCGGTGCAGGATCGCGGCGAAGGCCGGCCCAGCGGCGTACATGTGGATCGCCGGGTTGGCGCCGAGCACCATCTCGTTGGCGGCCCAGATGATCGACGGCGG
>CAYNDD010000118.1:0-5696 GCA_964395425.1 uncultured Frankiaceae bacterium | reverse complement strand
CCGAGGATCGAGCCGCGGTCGAGTACCTCGAACAGGGTGAACTCAATGTCGCGCAGGTTCGACTTGTAATGAGTACGCATGTCCACTCCGTACGCCTGGACCGCGGCGCCGATCGCCGGGTTGGTGCCGTGCTACCGGTCGAGCGCTTTTGCCTTGCTACCCGCCGGTAACATCTCCATATTACCCACAAGTAACCTTCGGTACCCGCCACCCGCCGCTAATCCGCCATCCGGCCGCATGACGGGGCCCCATGCCTAGGCATCTTGCGCTCACGGCTGCGAGCGTTAACCTCAGACCGTGCCGCAGCACACCACCACCGTTCATCGCTAAGAAGTCGGCCGGGCCGACAGATTCGAGGCCGCAATGGCGCGCGTCAGCATGAAGGTCGACGGGACCACCTACACCGACGAGGTCGAGCCCAGACGGCTGCTCGTGCACCATCTGCGCGACGGTCTCGGCCGGGTCGGTACGCCGATCGGCTGCGACACCTCGAACTGCGGCGCGTGCACCGTCCTGCTCAATGGCGAGAGCGTGAAGTCGTGCTCGATGCTCGCGGTGCAGGCCGACGGCGCCGAGATCACCACGATCCAGGGCCTGGCCACCGAGGGCGTCTGGCACCCGGTCCAACAAGCGTTCAAGGACAACCACGGCCTGCAGTGCGGCTACTGCACGCCGGGCATGATCCTGGCCGCGGTCGACCTGCTGTCCACCAACCCCAACCCGACCGAAGCCGAGGTGCGCGACGGCCTCGAGGGCAATTTATGCCGTTGCACCGGGTACGTGAACATCGTCCGCTCGGTCCTGGCCGCAGCGGCCGTGATGCGCGGCGAGACTCCGGCTGCCGCTAGCCCGGCCGACGAGAAGGTGGCGGCGGTATGAGCGAGCAGACGATGGAGGTCGGGCGGCGGCGTACCCGCAAGGAGGACGCCAAGCTCGTCACCGGCCAGACCATGTGGACCGACAGCATCGCGATGCCAGGCCTGCTGCAGTTCGCTCTGCTGCGCAGCCCGATGGCACACGCGACGATCACCCGGATCGATGTCACCCCCGCGTTGGAGATGCCGGGCGTGATCGCGGCGTTCTCGGGTGCCGATCTCGCCGACCAGCTCGGCTCGCTGCCGTGCGCATGGCCGGTCACGCCGGACATGGTGACCCCGGCACACCCGCCGATCGCGGTCGACGAGGTGCGGTACGTCGGCGACGCGGTCGCGGTCGTCGTGGCGCGCGACCGTTACGCCGCGGCCGACGCGCTCGAGGCGATCGAGGTCGAGTACGAACCGCTCCCGGCGGTCACCAACATGGAGGCGGCGCTCGCCGACGGCGCTCCGCTCGTGCACAGCGACAAGGGCACGAACCGCTGCTTCGACTGGCCGTTTGCGGCCGGTGACTACGCCGCGGCAAAGGCTGCGGCGGACGTCGTCGTCTCGCGCCGCTTCATCCAACAGCGGCTGTTGCCGTCGGCGATGGAGCCGCGCGCGGTCGTGGTCGCGCCGATCGCGGCGGCCGACGAATACACGGTCTACTCCTCGACCCAGATCCCGCACGTCCTGCGGGTGATGTTGGCGTTGACCACCGGCACCCCCGAGCACAAGCTGCGCGTCATCACCCCCGATGTCGGCGGCGGGTTCGGGTCGAAGCTCAACGTCTACGCCGAGGAAGTCATCGCGCTCGTGCTCGCCAAGAAGCTCGGCCGGCCGGTGCGCTGGACCGAGTCGCGCAGCGAGGGTTATCAAGCGACGATCCACGGGCGCGACCAGATCCAGGACATCGAGATCGCGGCCCGCGCCGACGGCAAGATCCTCGGCCTGAAGGTGCACCTGCTCGCCGACATGGGCGCCTACCTGCAGCTGGTGACCCCGGGCGTTCCGTTGCTCGGTGCGTTCATGTTCCCGGCGATCTACAAGATGGACGCGTACGACTTCCACTGCACCGGCGTCTTCACGACGAAGACCCCGACCGACGCCTACCGCGGCGCCGGACGCCCCGAAGCGACGTTCGCGATCGAGCGGATCATGGACGAGCTCGCGGCTGAGCTCGGCCGCGACCCGATGGACCTGCGCCGGCAGAACTGGATCACTCATTCCGAGTTCCCGTTCGACACGATCGCCGGCCTGACCTACGACTCCGGCAACTACGAAGCGGCGACCGACGAGGCGATGCGGCTGTTCGACTACGACGGGCTGCGCCGCGAGCAGGCCGAGCGTCGGGAGCGCAACGACCCGGTCCGGCTCGGCATCGGCATCTCCACCTTCACCGAGATGTGCGGCCTGGCGCCGAGCCGGGTGCTCGGCTCGCTGTCGTACGGCGCCGGTGGCTGGGAGGCCGCGAGCATCCGGATGTTGCCGACCGGCAAGGTCGAGGTCGTGACCGGGTCGTCGCCGCACGGGCAGGGTCACGTCACGTCGTGGAGCCAGATCGCCGCGGACGCGCTCGGCGTGCCGTTCGAAGACGTCGAGGTGATCTACGGCGACACGCAGTCCAGCCCCAAGGGCATGGACACCTATGGCTCGCGCTCGCTCGTGGTCGGCGGGGTCGCGATCCATCACGCCGCCGCCAAGGTGATCGAGAAGGCTAAGCGGATCGCCGCGCACCTGCTGGAGGCAGCCGAGTCCGACGTCACGTTCGCCAACGGTGCGTTCTCGGTCGCCGGCTCGCCGGAGGCGTCGATGACGATCCAGGAGATCGCGCTCGCGACCTTCGCCGCGCACAACCTGCCCGACGGCATGGAGCCGACCCTGGACTCGGACTACGTGTTCGACCCGGAGAACTTCTCCTTCCCGCACGGCACGCACCTGTGCGCGATGGAGGTCGACACCGAGACCGGCCGGTCGACCATGCGCTCGTATGTCTGCGTCGACGACATCGGCAACGTGGTCAACCCGCTGATCGTCGAGGGCCAGGTGCACGGCGGACTCGCGCAGGGCATCGCGCAGGCGCTGTTCGAAGAAGCTGTGTACGACGAGGACGGCAACCTCACCACCGGCACGATGGCCGACTACCTCGTGCCGAGTGCGGCCGACCTGCCGACCTTCGTCACCGGCCGCACCGAGACCCCGGCGACGTCGAACCCGCTCGGCGTCAAGGGCGTCGGTGAGGCCGGCACGATCGCCTCGACGCCGGCGGTCATCAACGCGATCGTCGATGCGTTGCGTCCGGAGGGGGTCACCGACGTCTTGATGCCGGCCACCCCGGAACGGGTGTGGCGCGCATTACAGACCGCACGCAGCGAGGGAGGCAACCGATGATCCCGGCGTCGCTCGACTACGTCGCACCGACGTCGATCGCGGACGCGTTGTCGGCGCTGGCAAACGGTGGCGAAGAGGCGAAGGTCATCGCGGGCGGCCAGAGCCTGATGCCGGTCTTGCGGCTTCGGCTCGCCTACCCGACCACGCTCGTCGACCTACGCAACGTGCCCGACCTGCGAGGGGTCCGCGAGGACAACGGCGACCTCGTGATCGGTGCGATGACCCGCCACTGCGACGTCATCACCAACGGCCTGATCGCGCAGCACGCACCACTGATCGCGGCCGCGACGAAGACGGTTGCCGACCCGGCGATCCGTCACCGCGGCACCTTCGGTGGTGCGCTGTCGCACGCCGATCCGGCCGGCGACCTTCCCGCGGTCACGCTCGCGCTCGATGCCACCTTCGTGGTCGAGGGTCCGGGCGGGCGTCGTACTGTGCCGGCGAGCGAGTTCTTCGTCGACTACCTGCAGTCAGCGCTGGCGCCGGACGAGTTGCTGGTCGAGGTCAGGGTGCCGAAGCTGACCGGCTGGGGCGTGCACTACGAGAAGTTCCAGCGGGTCGCGCAGGCTTGGGCGATCGTCGGGGTCGCGGCCGCGGTGCGGATGGAGAACGGCGCGATCGCGGAGGCGCGGGTGGGCCTGACGAACATGGGCCCGACGCCGGTCCGGGCGGCGGCGGTCGAAGCGGCCTTGGCCGGTATCGCCGCCGAGCCGGGTGCGGTCGGCGCCGCAACCGCCGCCACCGCTGAGGGCACCCGGCCGCCGTCGGATCTCGGTGGCGCGGCTGACTATCGGCAACATCTTGCGCAGGTGCTCGCCCGCCGCGCGGTGCTGGCTGCGGCCGGGAGCGAGTGAGCCCGCAAGCTGCTGACCGGCAGGGCTTGCTGCCGGCGGACATCACGTCGCCGGCGGAGTTGCGCGTGCGGCTCGAGGCGTACGACTACCTCGCCGACGACGGCCTGGCGACCGCGGCGTACCTGTCGCTCGCGATGGGCCGGCCGCTGTTCCTCGAGGGCGAGGCGGGTGTCGGCAAAACCGCGCTGGCCGATGCGCTCGGCGGGTTGTTGTCGGCCGAGGTCATCCGGCTGCAGTGCTACGAGGGGATCGATGCCTCGCAAGCGTTGTACGACTGGGACTTCCCCCGCCAGTTGTTGCACCTGCGGGCGGTCGAGGCAGCCGGAGCGCCGACCGACCAGGCCGGCGTCGACCGGCTGGACCGCGAGGTCTACGGCCGCCGGTTCCTGGTGGCTCGCCCGCTGCTTGCGGCGCTCGAGACCTCGCCGTGCGTGCTGCTGATCGACGAGGTCGACCGGGCCGACGACGAGTTCGAAGCGTTCCTTCTTCAGGTGTTGTCGGACTACGCGGTGACGATCCCCGAGCTCGGCACAATCCGGGCCGACGTGCCGCCGGTTGCGGTGCTGACCTCCAACCGCACCCGGGAAGTGCACGATGCGTTGAAGCGTCGTTGCCTCTATCACTGGGTGGAGCACCCGTCGTTCGAGCGCGAGGTCGCGATCGTGCGGCGCCAGGTCCCGCAGGCGAGCGACGTGTTGGCGCGCCAGATCTCGGCGGCTGCGCAGCTGTTGCGGGAGGAGGGTCTCGCGAAACCGCCGGGTGTCGCCGAGTCGATCGACTGGGCGTTGGCTCTCGTCGCGCTCGGCGCCGAGCGGCTCGACCCGGACACCGCGATCGCGACGCTCGGCGCGGTGCTGAAGTATCGCGAAGACCTGGATCGGGTCCGCCGGATGGATGTCGGCGCGCTGATCGCGGTGGCCGTCAGCGGTGGTTGAGACCACCGAGCGCTTCGACGGTGTCGACAGCGTGGTCGGGTTGGCCAGAGTGCTCCGAGCCGCCGGTGTGCCGGCATCCCCTGACCGGGTGCACACCACGGTGGCCGCGCTTCGAGAGCTCGACGCGGCCCGTCGGGACGACGTCTACTGGGCCGGCCGGCTGACTTTGTGCGACAACCCGATCGACATCCAGCGCTACGACCGGGTGTTCGCGGCGTACTTCGGGGACCGGCCGCTCTCGGTGGAGCGACGGTCCCGGGTGGCGCGGTCACACATCCAGCTGGTGGCGACCGACGCGGGGTCCGGCGACGCGGAGGATGAACCGGACGGCGAGCAGTCGAGTGCGCGCGCCGCGGCCAGCACCGAGGAAGTGTTGCGGCACCGCGACATCGCCTCGCTGACCGCGGCCGAACGCGAGCAGCTCCGGATCCTGATCGCGCGGCTGAGCCTGCCCGGCGAGCTGCGGACCACCCGCCGGATGCGCCCGGCCCGCCGCGGGCCGATCGACGGCCGGCGGACGGTCCGGGCCTGGCTGGCCGCCGGCGGTGAGCCGGCCCGGCTGAAGCGGCACCGGCAGACCGAGCGACCCCGCCGCGTCGTGCTGCTGGTCGACGTGAGCGGGTCGATGGCGTCGTACTCGGATGCGCTGCTGCGGTTCGCGC
>CAYNDD010000117.1:0-9836 GCA_964395425.1 uncultured Frankiaceae bacterium | reverse complement strand
CCGTGGCTCGCACCGGTGACCAGGCGCATCGCGGCCACGACCGCATCGCTGGCCTCGCGCTGCTGGCGGGTCGCGCTGGTGATGTCCTCGACCGCGCGGGTGGTGTCGTCGACCCGGCCGCTGATCCGCATCAGGGCGTCTTCGACCGCGCGCTGCCGCTCCAGGCCCTCTGCGACCGCAGCGGTGCCCTCGAGGTTGACCGCGGCGGTCGCCACGACCTCGTATTCGAGCTCGGCGACGATCCGGGCGATGCCCGCGGTGGCCGCTCGGGCCTTGCTCGCCAGCGCACCGATCTCGTCCGCGACGGTGGCGAAGCCGTAGCCGTACTCGCCGACCCGGGCGGCCTCGATCGAGGCGTTGACACCGAGCATCGTCGTACGCCGGGCCAGCTCGTCGATCGAGCGGGTCATCGCGGCAATCCGCACCACCCGCTCGTCGAGCCGGTCGGTCCTGAGTCCGAGCTCGTGCACCCGCTTGCCGATCGCCACCATCGACGCGGTCGACTTCTCGACCGAGACAATCCCGTCGTCGACGTCGCGGCGGGTGGTGCCGGCAAAGCTGGCCACTCGCTCCGCAGTCTCCGAGATGGAGTTCGCGGTCGCGGCGAGCTGCTCGATCGTGCTGGTGGTCTGGGCGACCGCCGAAGCCTGCTGCTCGACCGCCCGCACATGGGCGGCCGCGGTGCCGGCCAGATCGCTGGCGTTATCGGCCAGCCGGTCGGCGACGCCGCTGAGCTGGCGAACCAGCCGTCGCAGCGAGAGCACGGTGTCGGCAAACACCACCGCCAGCGTCGCGGTGGCCTGGTCGGCCGGGTTCTCCAACGAGGGCACCCGCGAGAGGTCGCCGGCCGCCACCGAGTCGAGCAGCGTGCTGAGCCGGCTGACGTCGTCAATCAGGGCCAGTCGCTGACGGCGGGCCGAGGCCACCGCCTCGTGAGCGCAGCTGGCGAGCGCGCCGGCGGCCCAGCCGAACAGCGGGCAGGCGGGCAGGATGACGACCAACCGGCCAATCCCGGCGATCGTGAGCGTGTGGGAGAAGCCGGCCGCGGCGTAGATCCCGGCACCGGCGAGCGCGCCGACCAGAAGTCCGCGTGACGGTCCCAGCACCGCGCCGGCGACCACGACCACCGGCAGGAAGAGCACCCAGGTCGGCGCGGCCACCCCGTCGGCATTCGCGACGATCCCGGTGACCGAGACGAGCAACGCCGCCATCAGGATCGAGCCGAGCAGTCGCCGGTATCCGCTGCTGAGGCGGGCGCCGACGTCCGGGTCGGTGACGAGCGCCGCGAGCGCGACGGCGGCAAGTGCGGCCGCGATCGCCCAGATCGTGACCGGCAGGGGATGCACGCGCAGCGACGTGCTGTTGATCCTGGCCGCCGCGAGCGCGCAACCGATCAGCAGCAACAGGCTGCCGACGGTCACCCGCTGGGCGACCTGCAGGACACGTTTGGCGAAGTGGGTCGCCTTGGCCTCGTCGTAGGCGACGTCGACCGGCTGCTCGACCTCGTCCACCGACTCGCTGACCACGGGTTCGATCCCGACCAGCTCGGCGAGCTTGCGTTCGACGTCGACCGGCAGCGCAGTCGTGACCGGCGTGACGATCGGCGGCACCAGCCGCAGGGGCACGGGCTCGGCCGCGCCGGCCGGCTCGCCGGCCAGCCCAGCGGCGGCCTCGTCGTGGCGAAGGTGGCGGGCACGCGCCGACCGCCCCAACCCGCTCCGGCTGTGCGAGGCGGTCATCGGGGCGTCCGGGCGCGCGTGAGTCGCAGACTCCCGGGGTCGGGGCTGAACGGAGGAGTCACCGATCCGCCAAACGGGTCACCCTCGCCAGATCGGCGTACCGTGCTCGCGGCTTGAATCAGGGTCGGCCGATCAGGCCACCTTGAACTGCGCGATCGAGGCCCGCAGCTCGGCCGCCAGCACGTTCAGCTCGCTCGCCGCGGTCGCCGCCTGCTTGGAGCCGACCGCGTACTGCTGGGAGACCTCCGAGACCTGGGTCATCGCGGACACCACCTGGTCGGACGCCGAGCGCTGCTGCTGGGTCGCGATCGAGATCTCCTTGGCCGCCGTGGTCGTCTCGTCGACCATGCCGCTGATCCGTTCCAGCGCGTCGACCACGCCACGAGCGAGCTCCGAGCCGACCCTGACCTCCTTGGAGCCCTCTTCGCTGGCGATGATCGTGGCGTTGGTCTCGCTCTGGATCTCGTTGACGAGCGTGGCGATCTGCCCGGTCGAGTCCTGGGCCCGCTCGGCCAGCTTGCGCACCTCGGAAGCGACCACCGCGAAGCCGCGGCCGTGCTCGCCGGCCCGGGCCGCCTCGATCGCGGCGTTGAGCGCGAGCAGGTTGGTCTGGTCGGCCAGGTCGTTGATGACCTCCAGGATCCGGCCGATCTCCTGGCTCTTCTCGCCCAGCGAGAGCGCGCGGGCCGCGATCGAGTCGACCCGGTCGGCGATGGTGTCCATCGCGGCCACGCTCGACTGCACGGCAGCCCGGCCGTCGTCGGCGTGCCGCAGCGTCTCGGCGGCGTAGCGCGCCACTGCCTCGGAGGTCTCGGCGATCTGCGCGGCGGTCGCCGCGAGCTCCTCGATCGTCGAGGTCGTCTCGGAGACCGCTGAGGACTGCTGCGTGGCCGACGACGAGTGGTCGTGGGCGGTTTCGAGCAGCTCACTCGCCGCGGCACCGATCTGCTCGCCCCCGGTCCGGATCTGCGTCACCAGGGCCCGGAGGTTGGTCACGGTGTTGGTGAAGGCGGTCGAGAGCTGGCCGAGCGCTTCGTCGCGCCTAGCTTCCAGCACCAGGCTGACGCTCAGGTCACCCTCGGCGGCCTGCGCGAGCACCTCGGAGAGCTCGGCGACCCTGGCCTGCAGCTCGTCCCGCTCGGCCCGGGCCATGCCGCGCATCGCCCAGATCGACTGGGAGAGCGCGCTGTTGAACCAGGTGAGGGCCGGGAAGATCGGCAGGACAAGCACCAGCCAGGCCGCGGTGGTCGAGTCGACGCTGTGGGCGATCAGGGCAGCGACGACCAGGCCGACCGAGTTGGCGACGCCGAGCAGCACCGCCTGCCATTGCTTGAGCGTGGTGGCCGCGAACAGCAGCGCGGGCAGGTAAAGGATCCAGAACGGGCCACGCAGGCCGCCCGACACGGCGACCGCAGCGCTCACCGACAGCATGGTCGAGAGCAGCAGGACGACCCGGTACGTCGTGATCCGGTGCCGGACGTGCTCGAAGCGCTGCTGGAGCGCCGGCAACACGGTCATGACGGTGGCGTTGATGATCGCGAGGACTTCCCAGCCGTACAACGCGACCAGGTGGATGTGGACGCCGGCGGTGGGATGGAAGTGCAGCACGAGCGCGCCGATCAGGGCGAGCACGATGCCGACCCAGGTCGAAGCGGCCGCAACGCGGCTCAGCTTCTTGCTGAAGTCCACAAGCCCTCCTGCACCCACCACTGTCGAATTCTTCTTCGAACGAATCGAGGTGCCGCTGAAGCCGTTACGCCGAGCGTCGGCCCCTCGGCAGCGCGTCACGCATCCGCAGCACTGCGGCCACGTCCAGCACGGCGATCGGGCCGTCCTCGCGCGGCACCTGCCCACTGAGCAGGCTGGGCCCGCCCGGGGCACTCGCGGGCGGGAAGCCGGCGACCCCCGTCAGGGGCGTCGTACCGTCCACCGCGTCGACCACCATGCCGACCGCGATCCCGTCGCTGGTCAACACGATCAGCCGGGCCGTGGAGGCGAGCTCGGCTGAGGGGGCGCCGAGCAGCGGGCGTAGGTCGAGGACCGGCAGGATCCGGCCACGCCAGTTCGCTACCCCGGACATCCAGTCCGGCAGCCCCGGCACCCGGGTGATCACCGGCACCCGGCCGACCTCGGCGATCGAGGCGAGCTCGATCGCGAAGCGCCCGGTGCCGAGCAGGATCAGGATGGCGTCGGTGTCGACTGAGGCGTCGCCCGAATCGGCGACCTCCGGGGCGATCTGGCCGGTGCCGTCGGCGGCAGCCGGGACCGTCGCGGCCGGCGCCTCGTCGGGCGCGGTCGCAACCTGCGAATCCGTCACGTCTGAGGTGTCGGCGCATTCCCCCGTTTGGTGTAGTCCGACTTGATCGCCCGGAAGGTCACGAACAACCCGACCGCGCCGGCCAGGATGCCGAGGAACAGGACTGCGTTGCCCACCACGACCACCCCGGGGTCCGCCGGCAGCTTGCCGACGAAGACGACATCGCCGCCCGGCGCCACCAGCAGCAGCGCGCCGACCGCGACGAACCAGCCGACGATCGGCATGACCGCGCCGGTGAGGGTCCGGGTCGCGAGTCCGCCGAACGAGGCGGCCGCAACGTTCCCGACCACCGCGAGCACGGCGGCCAGGCCCTCGAGCCCGCCCGGCAGGCGCAGTGGCACCAGGAACGAATCGATCACGCCCAGGACGACGCCGATCGCGGCCAGGACGAGGTAGGTGATGAGCAGCAGCCAGCGCTCGGATCGCTGCGTGGCCACGCCAAAGAGTACGGCGACCCGAGCCGCCGAACGTGATGGGGCACTAGTCGCCGGTGTGGACCCGCTCGGCCTCGCGCAGATCGATGACCCGCGGCGGCGGACCGGCGGCCGCGGCCGCATCGAGAACCGCGGTGATCTCCTTGCCGACCAGTTCGTCGTGCTCGACCAGGGCATCGCGCAACGCCGCGATCAAGTGCTGGTTGGCTTCTAGTGCGCCCTTGACCGCGAGCTTCTGCTCCTGCAGGAGCTCCTCGACCCGGCGCCGGCCGTCGGCGTCGCCGAGCACCCGCCCGACCAGGTTGGTGTCGCTGAACATGCCGCCCTGGACCGCAGCGAACGACACCAGGGTTCCGGCCATGCCGGCCGCGCCGACCATCTGAGCCGCGACGTTGGTCGCGTAGAGCAGGTCGCCGGCCGGGCCGGTCGACACGTCACCGAAGAACAGCTCCTCGGCACATTGACCGCCCAGGGAGATCCGGATCAGGCCGATCATCTCCTTGCGCGAGCGGGTGTAGACCTCTTGGGCGTCGCCGTGCGCCAGCATTCCCAGCGCCTCGCGGCGCTTGATGATCGAAAGGATCTCCAGCCGGCGCTCGGGTGCCATCAGGTACGCCGTCGTCGCATGGCCGGCCTCGTGGGTCGCGATCAGGCGCTTCTCGTGCTCGGTGTAGCCGACCGGCTGACCGAGGCCGACCTGCAGGGTCAGCCGGGCGCTCTCGACGTCCTTCCACCCCATTCGGTTGTCACCACGGCGTACCGCGTTGACCAGCGCCTCGTCGAAGAGCTGCTCGATCATCACCGGCGTGAACCCCTGCGTGACGCTGGCGAGCACGTCGCGGCGCTCGTCGTCGTCGAGCTCCGGGTGGTGGGACTTCTTCACCAGGAAGTGATCGGTGAGGGCACGGCGGCCGGCCTGGTCGGGCACGTTGAAGGTCAGCGCCCGGTCGAAGCGGCCAGGTCGCAGCAGCGCCGGGTCGAGCGAGTCGGCCCGGTTGGTCGCGGCGATCAGCAGGATGTTTGCGTGCCGCGGCTTGGGTCGCGGCACCTGGCGGTGGGCCGGCAGGAACTTGTTGATCCCGTTTGCGGTGGCGCCCCAGAACCGTTGCATGCCCATCGGCTGGTCGAACGACTGCATCTGCACGAGCAGTTCGTTGACCACCCCGCCGACGCCCTCGCTGATCGCCTGGTTGACCACCGGGCCCGACCCGGTCACCTGGAGGAAGCTCGAGGGCAGGTTGACAAGTGAGCCGCAGCACTGCACCGACTTCGACAGCTGCTCCAGCGAGGTCATCGACATGCCGTTGCGGGTACCGCCGATCGCGTCGATCTCCTCGATGAAGCCGATCGCGCCACCTTCGGCGAGCGCGGTCTTGCGCAACACCTTGAAGAACCCGCGGATCTTGCCCGCGGTCGCGCCGTAGAACATCGACTGGAACGACGTACCGGAAACGAAGAGGAACGGAACGCCGGCCTCGGCGGCCATCGCCTTTGCGGTGTGGGTCTTGCCGGTGCCGGGCAGGCCTTCGAAGAGCAGGCCGCGGCGCGGGGTGCCACCCATCTCGGAGGCGAAGGTCTTGTGGGCGAGGAACAGGTTGATCGAGCGGACGACCTCCTCCTTGACCGTCTCGATCCCGACCACGTCGCTCAACCGAACGTCGATCTGCTCCGGCCGGTAGAGCGTGTGGGGCGAGCGCCGGGCCCACAGGATCATCACCGCGTAGCCCACGACGAACAACATGATGAACAACAGCGGGAAGGCCAGCAGCCAGTCGACGTGCGGAAGCCGGAACACATCGAACGGACGGTGATCGACGATCCGCCACCACAGGAAGGCGGTCGGAACCCCGACGTAGAGGGCGAGCCGCCAGAGCCGACGCTTGCGCTGCACCTCGCGCTTGACGCCGACATCAGCGCTCGCGACCGCGAGCACCGAGTCGGCGCTGGACAGCAGCTGTGGATCGATCTGCCGAACCCGGTCGAACGCGGTCGCGGTCGTGGCCGGTGCTCGCTTCACGCCGCCTCCGGTTCAGTCCACCTATGCGGTGATTTCGGCTAGATACCGGAGTCTGTCACCGGTTCCGGCCGGCGCGACCGGCCGAACCCAGGATTCACCCAATCGGGCTAATCAGATCGGGCCGATTCCTGCCGAAGGCGGCCCGGATTAGGCCAGACCGGCGAACAGGTCCGTCTCGCGGTCACCGTCGGGCGCCAGCGAGCCGTGGGTGAGCCGGTAGTGCTCGACGCCGAACGCGCCCTGGCCGACGTCGTTGGACAGCGCGAAGAAGTGGCCGTCGACCGCCACCTGGGTGGGGTAGGCCCGCAGCGCCGCCATCTTGTGGTCGAGGAACTCGCGGGCGTCGACCGCGGTGGTGACCTGGTCGTCCGGCACGCCGAACGGCAGGTCCTCCGGCGACGTCACGCCGAACGGCGCCTCCTCGCCCATCTCGCGCAACGCCTCGAACGCGAGCTGCAGGGTGGAGATCGGAATCGTCGCCTCGTAGAACTTGGCCGGAGCCCATGGCTCGCCAGCGGCCGGAAAGCGATCGGGGTCGCCGGCCGCCTCGAACGCCGCGACCGCGACCCGGTGGGCCTGGATGTGGTCGGGGTGTCCGTAGCCGCCATTCTCGTCGTAGCTCACGACGACCTGCGGGCGTACATCGCGAATCACCTGCACGAGCGCCTCGACCGCGTCGTCGAGGTTCGCCTGCCAGAAGGACTCCGGCCGGTCGTTGGACGGCGTACCCATCATGCCGGAGTCACGCCAGCGTCCAGGCCCGCCCAGGAACCGGTGATCGGTGACGCCGAGGGCCGCCATCGCGTCGGCCAGCTCGCCGATCCGGTGCTCACCGAGCCCGCCTTCCTTGTCGGCCGCGAGGTGAGCGAGCTCCGGAACGAGGACCTCGCCCTCTTCGCCGAGCGTGCAGGTCACGAGGGTGACGTGGGCGCCTTCGGCGGCGTACTTCGCCATCGTGGCGCCGGTCCCGATTGACTCGTCGTCAGGATGGGCATGCACGAGCAGAAGGCGCCGGGTCGGCTGGGCGTCGGTCGTTGTCACGCTGACAAGATTACGTGGGGAGGCACCATGGCTACGTTGCTCGACGATGCAGCGATCGCGGCCGCGCTGGCCGAGCTCGGCAGCTGGTCCGGCGATCAGACCGCGATCTCACGAACGGTGGATCTCGCCGACGACCACGTCGCCGGCTTCCGTGCCGAGCTCGAGGTGATCGCCCGCGAGATGAACCACGACCCGGAGATCAGCGGAACCGGTGGCAACCTCACGATCACGATGTCGACTCACTCGGCCGGCGGCGTCACCGAGCTCGATCTCGAGTACGCCCGCAGGGTCGACGCGCTGTTGGCCGCCAGCGCCTGACCCCAGCAGCGCCGCAGCAGGCGCAGCGGCCGCCCGGCCTACCGTCCGGGCCGGTGACATGGTTGTCTTCGGTCATGGCTGATCTTCTGGGAACCGTCGACCCCCGGTTCACCGGCGTCCGCGACGCCTTCGCGGAACAGCTCGACGCCGGCACCGAGCTCGGCGCCTCGATCGCCGTCAACGTCGATGGTCAGACCGTCGTCGACCTCTGGGGCGGCCTCGCCGAGCCCGGTCGACCGTGGGTCGAGGAAACCATCGTCAACGTCTGGTCCACCACGAAGACGGTCACCAACCTGGCCGCGCTGATGCTCGTCGATCGCGGCCAGCTCGACCCGTTCGCGCCCGTGTCCCGCTACTGGCCGGAGTTCGGCGACAACGGAAAGGACGGCATCGAGGTCCGCCACCTGCTGTCCCACACCAGCGGCGTCAGCGGATGGGCGCAGCCGTTCGCGATCGAGGACATGTACGACTGGGAGCTCTCGACCGCGCGGCTCGCCACCCAAGCACCGTGGTGGGAGCCGGGTACGGCGTCGGGCTACCACGCGCTCAACCAGGGCCACCTTGTCGGCGAGGTCGTTCGGCGGATCACCGGTCAGCGGCTGAAGGACTTCGTCCGCGACGAGATCGCCGGCCCGCTCGGCGCGGACTTCCAGATCGGTTGCTCCCCCGCCGACACCGGCCGGGTCGCGCCGGTCATCCCACCGCCGCCGCTCCCGATCGACCTCGCGGCCCTCGACACGAACAGCCCGATGGTGAAGACGTTCACCGGTCCGTTTGCCGACGCCGCCGCGGCGAACACCGACGGCTGGCGGGCCGCTGACATCGGCGCCGCGAACGGGCACGGCAATGCCCGCTCCGTGGTTGCGATCCAATCCGCGGTGGTCGATGGCAAGGTGCTCACGCCCGAGACGGTCGACCTCATCTTCGACGAGCAGTCCAACGGGGTGGACCTCGTGCTCGGCGTACCACTGCGGTTCGGGATCGGCTACGGCTTGCCGCAGTCCGACACGGTGCCTTACATCCCCGAAGGCAAGGTCTGCTTCTGGGGCGGTTGGGGCGGCTCATTGATCATCCTCGACTTCGACCGCAACCTCACGATCGGCTACATGATGAACAAGATGGGCGCCGGAATCGTTGGTAGCGAACGAGGAGAGGCCTACGTCCGGGCCATCTACGCCGCCCTCCCCTGACCCCGCCGTCCCCAAAGCAATGTCACATTGCTCGGCCGCCACGGGCGGCTAGGACCCGGCGAGCGCCGTCGCTTCGGCGGATTCCCGGGGCGGGTGCACGGCGGCACCGTCGTCGGCGCTCGGGGGCAGCCGGTCACGAAGGGGCGCCGCGCCGAGCCGATCGGCAATCGCCCGCGCTTCTCCGGCCGCCTTTGCCGAGGCCGTCTCGTCGCGA
The DNA here is from genome assembly GCA_964395425.1 of uncultured Frankiaceae bacterium. GTDB lineage: Bacteria > Actinomycetota > Actinomycetes > JAFAQI01 > JAFAQI01 > DATAUK01. The sequence goes on along the minus strand of CAYNDD010000117.1, from coordinate 566 downwards.
GCCTGCACCAGGAAAGAGGCGATTTCGGAGAGCCCGATCGCGAGGTGGTACGGCGACTTCAACTCGCGCAGCGCCTCGATCGCGCGCTCGAACGTCGGCCCGGCCTCGCGTTCACCCCGGACCGCCCGCAGCCTGGCCTGCACGCGCAGGCGGTCGGCCCGCACCACCGGCTGAGATAACCGATCGGTCGTTCCTCGCACCAGGCCAGCAGCCGCTCGACCTCCTCGAGGTCGTCGAGAGCCAACGCGGCTTCGGCAACCACCGGCCAGCACCACCGGCTTCCTTCGCCGGCGAGGCCGATCTGCTCGCCCTCGGTAAGGGCCACCCGGCCGTGCTCCAGCGCCCGCGCGTAGTTCTGCTGGGCCGACGCGTCGATGCACTCGGTAATCGCGGCCATCATCCGGTCCTGCGGGCTTAGCCGCAACGAGGGGCTCGACGCATAGGTCGAACCAATGCGATTGTTTGCTCGTCCCGACGCGGTACGAGTAGCGAGCCCGGCCAAGAACGCCGCACTATGGCGCGCTCCGGACCGGACGGAAGCAAAGGAGTTCGGTCACGTGGCCTCA
>CAYNDD010000116.1:0-9890 GCA_964395425.1 uncultured Frankiaceae bacterium | reverse complement strand
AGGGTGCCGCTTGACTGTAGGACAGGTTCTGTTGGTAGGCCCAGAACTGGGTCGCAAGGGTCTGGACCCCGGTCGGGATCAGGATCAGCGTGGCGGTCAGCTCGGTCACCACCGACAGGAACACCAGGCAGAACCCGGCCGCGAGCCCTGGTGCGAGCAGCGGCATGGTGACCCGGACCAACACCGATGCGCGACGCCGGCCGAGTGACCGCGCGACGTCGTCGAGCTGGGCCGGTGCGCGCACCGCCGACGCTCTGACCGCGACCAGGGCAAGCGGAAAGAACAGGATCGCGTAGGTGACGACGAGCAGCTCGGGGGTCTGGTACAGGTAGCCGCTCGCGTAGTGCTCGACGAAGTAGGACACCGCGAGTGCGACCACGATGCCGGGCAGGGCAAGCACCAGCAAGGTGCTGCGCTCGAGCAGGGTCGTGATCCGGCTCGGGTGCCGAACCGACAACAGGGCGACCGGCAACGCCGCGAGGGTCGCAAGCGCACCGGCGGCGGCGGCGTACATCGCGGTGTGACCGGCCGCGCTGACCAGCGAGACGCCGGTGATCGCGGGAGCCCGGCCGACGACCATCCAGTAGACGCTCGCCCCGACCGGTACGCCGACCGCCAGCCCGATCAGGGCGAGGAATCCCAGCACGACCGGAAGCTTTGCCCGACCGAGGTCGTGCCGCCGGTTGATCCGCTGTGCCTGCTGTCCGGTGTGTGCCACCTGGCCGCGCGATCGGACCCGCAGTTCGCTGCCGACCGCCAGGATGCTCAACACCACCAGCACCAGGGACAGCGCGCAGGCGCCGGGCAGGTCGAAGACGTGGAACTCGGTGAATATCTCGGTGGTGAAGGTGCGGTAGCCGAGGATCTCGAACGCGCCGTACTCGGCCAGCATCACCAGCGAGACGAGCAGGCACCCGCCGAGGATCGCCCCGCGCGCCTGGCCGATCGTGACCCGCCAGAAGGTACGGACCCGGCCGACGCCGAGGCTGCGCGACATCTCCTCCTGCGCGGGGTCGGCGTTGCGAAGGCTGGCGGCCACCGGCAGGTGGACGAGCGGATAAACCGCGAGCGTCATGACCAGAACGGCGCCACGGAATCCGGTGACACTCGCGGACAGTGAGTTCCACCCGAAGCTGACCACGAAGTCGGGAATTGCGAGCGGTACGACGACGAGTACCGCCCACAGCTGGCGACCGGGCAGGTTGGTGCGCTCGATGCACCATGCGGTCGCGGTGCCGATGACCGCGCAGAGCGCGGTGACGACGACGGTCAGCCGGACCGTGTTCCAGAGCAGTTGCGCGGTGAGGTGCCGCAGCAGAAGATGTCGGACCTCGGTCGCGCCCGAGTGGTCGGTGAGGATGATCAGGAACGGCAGCGGCAGCGCCAGGACCGCCGCGACCAGGGTGCTGATCGCGAACAGGGTGCGGGGCGCGTGCGCGCTGCGATAGCGCAGTCGCGCAACCGTCGGACGGACCGGTGCGCTGATCGCCACTAGTCCGTCACCGCCGGCTCGCTGCTCCGTGTCACAGCAGTTGGGCCTGCTTGAGCAGTGCGACCGCGGCCCGGCCGTCACCGAGCTGCTCCAGGTCGATCGGATTGGGCTGCAGCTGGCTGAACGGCGTCTCGGGCTGAGCGGTCGTCACACCGGAGCCGAGCGGATACTCGAAGCTGCTGCTGCTGCGCGCGATGATGTCCTGGCCGGCCTTGCTGGTGAGGTACGCCACGAAGCGCTGCGCGGCCGATTGATGCTGACTTGACGCAAGCACCGCCGCACCGGATACGTCGAGCACATAGCCGGGGTCGTGCGGCGCGAAATAGGCGATCCGCGAGTGGTCGTTCGACGCACCGACCTCGGCGTTGAGGCGGTACCAGTAGTACTGGTTGATCAATCCGAACGCGACCTGGCCGCGGCTGACCTGGCTGGCGATCGTCTCGTTGTCGGGATAGGTGTGGCTGCTCCCGGCGTTGGCCTTGAGGCCCTCGAGCCAGGTCTTCGTGGCGGCAGTGCCGTACCGGTTGATCATCGACGTGACGATCGGCTGGAAGTCTGTCTCGCCGGGCGCGATCGCCAGCTTGCCCGCGTACTGCGGGTCGGCCATCGCCATCGCCGTCTTCGGCAACTGGCTGGCTGAGATCAGTGCCGGGTTGTAGTCCAGGACACTGACCCGCGCGGAGATCCCGACCCAGTCGCCCTTGGCCGAGTTGAAGCGGCTCGGGACGTCGGCCAAGGTCGAGGCATCGATCGGGGCGAGCAGGTTGCGTTCCTGGAGGAACTGCAGCGCGGGCGTGTTCTCGGTGTAGATGACGTCTGCCTTCGACCGCGAGCCTTCGGTTTGGATCTCGTTGTCGAAGACGTCCTCGTCGTCGCTGCGCACGGCGACGTTGATGCCGGTCTGCTTCTCGAAGCCGGCGACCAATGCATCGGTGGTCTGCTGATGTTGGCCGTTGTAGAGCGTGATCGTCACGTGCCCGCCCGAGCCGGAGCCTGAGCTCGATGACCCGCACCCGGCGATCGCGGTCGCAACCAAGGCGCCGAGGATGAGCCAGCGGGAGGTGGGCACGAGCGGCATGCGGGCGTCCTTGGCTAGGTGAGGTATGCCTAACCTAACTTGAGGCGTCGGCGACGGCAAGGGCGGGCGTCGACTTGCGAGCGATCACGGTCGAGCGAGCGCAACCCCGCGCGGGGGCGAGGCTTGCGCGATGATTCGACTGGTCGATCGTGACGACCGGTTCTCTGCGGCGACGGGAGCGTGTGATGGCTGGAGCCTCGGGCCGCCGAGTGCTGGTGGGGGTGCTGGCCACGGTCGCGATGGCCGCGACCGGGTGCGCAGCGGCCACGGTGCAGGCCGCCACGCCGATCGTGGTGGGGGTGAGCGCGCCGGCCGCGCACCCCGCGGGCGGCGGCTCCGTCACCGGCGGCGCCTGCACCCCCACGCACTTTCGGTTGGAGTCGACGACGCGCGCGGCGGCGCAGGCCCGCCGGCTGGTCGGGCGGATGACGCTGGCGCAAGAGGTCGATCTCATGCACGGCGTGGGCCTCGGGGGCTCGCCGGCCGGGACTACCGGTGGCACCGCGCCGATACCGGCCTTGAAGGTGCCCGGCCTCTATCAGGAGGACGGACCTGGCGGAATCGGCGACGGCGACACCGGCGTCACCCAGCTGCCGGCTCCGATCGCTCTCGCGGCCACGTTCGACCCGGCCGCCGCGCGCTGCTACGGCCAGGTGATCGGCACCGAGGCGCGGGGCAAGGGCATCAACCTGATGTACACCCCGACCGTCAACCTGGTCCGGGTGCCGCAGTGGGGCCGGGCGTTCGAGAGCTTTGGCGAGGATCCCTACCTGTCCGGAACCGTTGCGCGCGCCGAGATCGACGGGATCCAGCGCAGCGGCGTGATGGCGCAGGTCAAGCACTTCGCGGTCTACAACCAGGAGTCCAACCGCAACACCCCGGCCGACGACGCGATCGTCGCTCGGCGCACGCTGCAAGAGGTCTACCTGAAAGTCTGGCGGCTGCTCGCAAGGTCGGATCCGGCCTCGATGATGTGCTCGTACTCCACCATCAACGGCAAGGCCGCGTGCCAGGACGGGCCGTTGCTCAGCGGCTTTCTGCGTCATCAGCTCCACTACGGCGGCTTCATCGGTTCGGACTACAACGCCACGCACTCGACCCGCACGGCGGTCGATGCCGGGCTCGACCAGGAGCAACCAGGATCGGACTTCTTCGGCGACTCGCTGATCGAGGCGGTGCACGAGGGGGAGGTGTCGCGGAGCGTCGTCAACGCCGCAGCCACCCGCATCCTCACCCAGATGTATCGCTTCCGGATGTTCACCGACGACCCGTCGCCGCGTCCCCGTCGCGAGGTCGACTCGCCCGCCGACGCGCAGGTCGCCCGCCGGATCGCCGAGGAGAGCACGGTGCTGCTCAAGAACGCGCATCGCGTGCTGCCGCTGGCCGACAAGGTCGACCTGGCGGTCATCGGTCCGGCTGCCGGTGGTGCAACGGTCTCGGGTGGCGACGGCACCGCGAGCGTCGAGTCACCCGGTACGGTCACGCCGCTGAACGGCATTCGCGGCCGCGCGGCCAGCGGTTCCTCGATCACTTACACCGCCGGGTTGCCGCACCTGAGCGCGCTGACGTCGATTCCGTCGGCGGACCTGAGCCCCGCTTATCCGTCCGGGGGCACGGGCGGAAACTTTGCCGCGACGCTGACCGCGCCGCAGACCGGCACCTACGTCCTGAGCTTCACGCCGGGGACGATCTACCAGCAGGTGGTCCTGTCGGTTGACGGTGTCCCGCTGATCAGCGACCCCAACACCGGCCCGGTGTCGACGTACACGGGCGCGGTGCACTTCGCCGCCGGCAGCAAGCACCGGATCAGCATCGCTGGCCCTTCGGGCACCTTGACCTGGATGACGCCGAGCGTGGTGCATCCGCCGATCGCCGCGGCCGCCGCGGCGGCAGCCAAGGCCAAGACCGCGGTGGTCGTCGTCGGCGACGGTCAGGAGTCCGAGGCGGCGGATCGGGCCACGCTGGCGTTGCCCTCCGCACAGAACGCGTTGATCGATGCGGTCGCCGCGGCCAACCCGCACACCGTCGTCGTGGTCGAGGCCGGTGCCGCGGTTGCGATGCCATGGCTGTCGAAAGTCGAGGCGGTGGTCGACCAGTGGTACGCCGGCCAGACCGACGGTAGGTCGCTGGCCGCGGTGCTGTTCGGCGCGGTGAACCCGTCCGGCCACCTCCCGATCACCTTCCCCGTCTCGCTGGCGAAGACGCCGGTGGCCGCCCGAAGTCGGTTCCCCGGCGTGCACGGTCGGGTGCACTACAGCGAGGGCCGCAACATCGGATACCGGTGGTGGATCGACACCCACCACCGTCCGCTGTTCCCGTTTGGGTTCGGGCTGTCCTACACCCGGTTCCGCTACGGCACCCCCCGGGTGTCGGTGGGTGGCTCGACGTCGGCGCCGGTGGTGACGGTCACCGAGCGGATCACGAACGTCGGTCAGGTCGCCGGTGCCGATGTCGCGCAGGTCTACCTGAGCTTCCCGAAGTCGGCCGGCGAACCCGAGCGACAACTCGTTGCGTACCAACGGTTCTCGCTTGCGCCTGGGCAGAGTGCATTCGCGGTCTTCCCGTTGCGCGGTCTCGCGTTGGCCTACTTCGCCAAGCACGGCTGGCGGATCCCGGCCGGACGCTTCGGCGTCCGGGTCGGAGACTCGTCGGCGGCCGCGCAACTCAGCAAGGCCGAGCACTTCCGGCTGGCGACTGGGGTCAGCCTGCCCGACTCGGTGGAGTGAGCGGGCCGCTCAGCCGTACATCAGCGAGCCGGGCGTGGTCAGCAGCTCGCCCGACTCCAGCCAGGTCTTCAGGCCGGACAGGATCATCGGCCAGCCGCCGTACAGCTGGTCGTTGGCGCCTTCGCGCATCTGGTCGTGCGTCACGAGCAGCCGGCACGAGTCGCCGATCGGCTCGATGTCCCAGGTCACCCGGGACGCACCCTCGGCCTTCACGTCCTCGCCCCACAGCGCGGTCATCGTGTGCACGAGCCGGCGGGGTGGGTCGGCCTCGAGCACCTCGCCCTCGCCCAGCAGGCTGGGCGCCTTTGGCGAGCTCATCTCGATCCGGGCCCCGGGAGTCCAGTCGGAGTACGCGGCCATACCGAACTGGTACTTGCTCCGGATCTCGGGGTCGGTGATCGCCTCCCAGAGCCGCTCCGGAGTGGTGCGGATGTAGATCTCGTAGACCTTCTCCATGGTCTTCTCCAGTTCGTGTTTGAGGTCGCTGAGCGTTGCCACCCAGGGTTCGGAGTACTTGCTCACCCACCGGTCGTGGACGAGCCGGATCGGGACCGGGTTGAGGAAGTGGAGCTTCTCCCGGCCGCGCCGTTTCGTGACGACGAGGCCGGCCGCCTCGAGCTGCTTGAGGTGCTTCATGACCCCGAACCGGGTCATCGGGAAGCGCTCCTCGAGCTGACGCAGGGTCTGGCCGTCGGCGGCGAACAGCGCATCGAGCAACTGCCGCCGGGTCGGGTCGGCAAGCGCCTTGAAGACGTCGTCCACGCTCCGAACATTAGGTGACCTTTTGGTCACCTGTCAATCAACACGGATGGCCCATGGGTGGGGCGATAGCCCCACGGATGGCCCATGGGAGGGCTCGTGCTGAGTGCCGCCCGGGTCAGGGTGAGGTGGACGGGGTCGGGATCGTCGTGATCTTCGCCCGCGGCGGGAGGGTGAACAGCGACGACGACGGCGAGCCGGTGTAGGCCTTGATCTCGAACTTGGTCTGGTCCGAGGCGACCTTCACGTAGCCGAGGATGCCTTGCGACGTCGTACAGATCGTGCTCTTGCCGGACACGCCGCTAGCGACGAAGTCGACGCAGTTCATCGCGAATCCGTTGACCGTCATCGTCGACGACGTCACCTTGTCTCCCGCGAACCCGGCGGCGAGGGAGAAGTCGCGCAGGAAGGTCACCCAGTGCGACGGCGTGTAGAAGTCGAAGATCTTGTTCTCGGTCTGCGACTTCACCGGGCCGATCATCTGGCAGGACGGTCGTGCGCCCGAGCCGCTGGTCGGCACCTTGCAGTCGTACTCGCCCGAGGAGTTCACGATGATCGTCGTGGCGGTCTTGCCGTGCACCGGGGTGTCGGTGAAAGCGAGACCATTGGGCGGTTGTACGGCGTAGACGATCGTCGCCGGCGACGAGCCGGTCGTGACATACGTGGCCTGGAACGGGATCGCCTCGCTGGACTTCAGCTGGTTGGTGAACGACGCGATCGTCGCCTTGTTGTTGTCGACGTCGTGCCGGATCGTGTTGGCGGCCTTCACCGCCGCGCAACCGGTCGACGCAACAACGCTGAGGGCGATCAGGGCCGCGGCCCGGCGGCCGAGGTTTCTGGTCATGGCCTGCATCTCCAGCCGCCGAGCGAGACGAGGCCCCCCGGTCTCGCGTGCAAGCAGGATACGACGGCGCTCATCGCTTAGGGTCACATCGTGAGCGCGGCGGACGGGTTTCATCGGCGGCTCCACCACGTCGTGCCGTCGGACCTGTCCGACCACACCGCGCAGACGCCGGGGATGACGCGGGTCGAGGCGCTGTCGGGGTCGACGGTCGGCTCGAAGGCGTTGTGGATGGGGCAGACCCACGTGGCGCCGGGCACCCGGTCGGCGAACCATCACCACGGCGGGTCCGAGACCGGCATCTACGTCGCCAGCGGTCATCCGGTCTTCGTGTTCCTCGACGGCGCGGTCGAGCGCCGGTTGGAAACCAGCCCGGGCGACTACGTGTACGTACCGCCATGGGTCCCGCATCGCGAGGAGAATCCTGATCCCGACGGTGAGGCAGTTGTGGTGATTGCCCGCACCACACAGGAAGCAATCGTGATCAACGTGGACGATCTCCGCTGGTCGGATCCGAGCTAACCCGAGGATCGACCGGCGCCGAGTTAGGGTGCCCGCCATGCGGATAGTCGTGCTCGGCGCGGGTTTCGGCGGCCTCGAGTTGACCACGCTGTTGTCGGAGGAGTTCGGCGACGACCTCGATCTGGTCCTCATCGACAAGGCCGAAGGCTTTGTGTTCGGCTTCGCCAAGCTCGACGTCATGTTCGGCCGCGCAACCGCGGACGACGTGCTTCACCACTACGCCGAGATCGTCAAGCCCGGGGTCAGGGTCGTGCGGTCGACGATCCGTTCGATCGACCCGGTGACGAAGCACGTGAGCACTGATGCCGGCGACTTCGAGGCGGACATCCTGGTGGTTGCGCTCGGCGCCGACCTCGATCCCGCGGGCACCCCTGGGCTGGTCGAGGCCGGCCACGAGTTCTACACCGTCGCGGGCGCATTCGCACTCCGCAACGTGCTCGAGGAGTTCGAGGGCGGGCGGGTCGTGGTCGGGGTTACCTCGACCCCGTTCAAGTGCCCGCCCGCGCCGAGTGAGACCGCGCTGCTGATGCACGACCTGCTAAACCGGCGGGGTCTGCTTGACTCGTCGACGGTGTCACTGGTGATGCCGATGGGCGTGCCGATCCCGCCGTCGCCGGCCGCGTCGGCGGCGCTCCTCGAGGCGTTCGCCGAGCGCGGCATCGAGTGGCACCCGGGCAAGCTGATCACCGGGCTCGATCCTCGGCGCAAGGTGGCGCAGTTCAGCGACGGCGGCGAGATCGGCTTCGATCTGTTTCTCGGCGTGCCGGTGCATCGGGCGCCCGCCGTGGTCCTCGAGTCCGGCATGGCCGTCGACGGCTGGATCCAGGTCGACCCGCTCACCCTCGAGACGACGTTCCCCGATGTCTACGCGGTGGGCGATGTCACCAGCATCGGCACCCCGAAGGCCGGCGTCTTCGCCGAGGGGCAGGCGATCGTCGCCGCCGCCCGGATCGCGGCCCGATTGCGCGGCTCCGGACCGGCTGAGGCGACGTACGACGGCCGGGGCCTGTGTTATCTCGAGTTCGGCCGTGACGCTGTGGCGAAGGTGGATGTCATGTTCCGAAGTGGCGAAGCTCCGGTTGGCAGCCTGGAGGGGCCCTCGGCGGAGCTGGTCGGAGACAAGGTGCGGTTCGGATCCAGCCGCCGCAGCCGCTGGTTCGGCGACGCAGGCTGACCGGACGCACGCTCAGCGAGAGTGATCCGCGGCCCGATTGCCCCCAAATGGGTGATTGGCCTGTCCCCCGATCGGCCGATAGAAGAGTCAGTGCGGTGGGTACAAGCCACCGCGATGACTGAGGTGAGGAACGTGGCCGGGCGGCTGCTAGGACGGTGGGGGCTCGGTTTCGTGGTGGCGGCCACCAGCGCCGCCCTCGTCGGGTTCACCGGATTCGCGGCTCCGGCCGGCGCCACCGGGTCGAAAGCGTCGAGCGCCGCGACAGGTACGGCGGCGAGGCAGCCGGTCCGGGTCATGACCTACAACATCCTCGAGCTCAGCGCCGACGGCCGGCACGAGGGTTCCGGGACGGTCGCGCCATGGTCGGAGCGCAAGCCCGCCGCGGTCGCGCTGATCAAGGCGGCCAACCCCGACGTCGTGGCGATCCAGGAAGGCTCGGACTGGGTGGGACGGCCACGGGGAGCCCGCCAGATCGACTCGCTGCGAGCCGCGCTCGGCGGCGTCTACGCCCTGAGCCACACCGAGATCTCGCCGAGCCAGCCGCACTTCTTCCGCACCGGCGTCTACATCCTGTACAAGAAGGCCGAGTACAAGCCCTACGGCCGTGCGTGGCACTGGGGGATCGGCAACCAGCACTGGGCGGCGTACCAGTTGTTGGAGAACCGGCAGACCGGTGCGCGCTTCCTGTTCGTGTCGACCCACCTGCTGGTCGGCGACGGCGCGGCCGACGACCGGATCCGCGAGCGGGAGACCAAGACCTTGCTCGGCGAGGCCGGTGCCTTCGCGGCCGCTCATCACGTGCCGGTCGTCTACGGCGGCGACTTCAACAGTGACCACAACGCCCGCCATGCGTTCAACGGCCCGGCGATCGCGATGCGCGAAGCGAACGATACCGACACCTTCAACGCGGCAAAGACCCGCAGCCTCGGGCGGTACAACTCGGCGAACCAGTACATGCGCCGGCCGCCGAGGTTCGGTGACCACATCGACTACGTGTTCACGTCTCCCGATGTGACGGTGAAGTCGTGGCGGATGGTCATGCGACTGCATCACGGTCACCTGGTTGGAGTAATCCCGTCCGACCACAATCCGGTTGTCGCCAACCTGCTGTTTCCCTACTAGGGACCATTGCACCGGTGCATACGGCCCGGGCTCGGTTAGGCACTTTGCCGAACGGTTTGGTCCGGTTGGGCGATCGGTTTTGGCAACCAGGTGACCGATTACCAGTGATATGGCAGGCAAGACAGCACGAGGAATGGCGCTCGGTGCGGCGTCGCTGATCGGCCTTGCTTGGATCT
>CAYNDD010000115.1:0-9923 GCA_964395425.1 uncultured Frankiaceae bacterium | reverse complement strand
GGCACCGACCCCGAAGCCATCAGCGTCACCAGTCGCATGTTGACGGTGCCCTTGCGAAAGTGCACGAGTGCGCCCAGCGGCCGCATCACGACCGCAGCCACCAGGTCGCTCGAGATCGCCTTGAGCGGGGTGACATTGAACAGGAGGATCAACATCGGGGTCATCAGAGCACCGCCGCCGGCGCCGGTCATCCCCACCAGCAGACCGACCACCGCGCTGCCGAGCACGATGTAGGGATCGACGTGCATGCCCCGCTCCGATCATTGTTGACCAACTTTGTCGAGAACCATACCACGCGAACGCGGCTAGTCGACCAACTTTGTGTAGAATGGTTATCCGGCGAGGCGGATTTCCCCCTTTCGAGTCCAAACCTGTTAGCCTCTGAGGTGCAGGTCGCAGTTCTCGTTGTGCTTAGCTCGCGGGATCTCTCCCGCGAGCTTGTTGCTTTTCGTCGAAGAGCACTCGCGGCGACCGAGTCCCGTGAAGCGGGGCGAACCCAGTCAAGGACACAGCAATGGCACAAGGCACCGTCAAATGGTTCAACGGCGAGAAGGGCTACGGCTTCATCGCCCCGGCCGACGGAAGTCCGGACGTCTTCGTCCACTTCTCCGCAATCCAGTCCGACGGCTACAAGACCCTCGATGAGGGCGCGACCGTCGAGTTCGACACCACCCAGGGCCAAAAGGGCCCGCAGGCTGAGAACGTGCGAGTCGTCTGAGCCTGTCGGCCGATCGGTCGACGACAGCGCCGCCCCCGTCCGACCAGGGTCGGGGGGCGGCGCTGTTTGTTTCTCCGGTAACCCGCATCTCATCGCTGGTTTGCGCTCGGAATCCCGCCGTCACAGGCATTTTGGGTCGTTCGGCCGGGGTCACTGGACCATTCGGCGGCACGATTTATGGCGTTCGCTCAGAGATTTCTCAGTGTTTCCCCGGATCGTTCAAGCCCTTCAGGTTCTGCACCGACACTTGAGCCAGACAGTCCGTCGGGGGCTGCAAATTCGGCGGGCCGGAGGCACCTGAGTGAGCGCTCTTAGTGCGGTTGCGCCGGCCCCCCTGGAGCCGGTCGTCGGGTTCACCGACGACCACTCGACCGGCGCGGACGCAAGCACGGAGCGCCCGAAGCTCGGCGCGATCATGCGCCATCTCTGCCTCAGCATTCTGATGGCCAACGTCATCCCGAGCGTCTTGTTCTACTTCTGCCTCGTGGCCGGCAACGTCTGGACCGCGTTGATCGTCGCCCTGGTGTGGTGCTACGGATCGATGGCGTGGCGATGGGGCACCCGCCGCCGGGCCTCCGGGCTCCTGCTGCTCACCGTCGTCGGCCTGACGGCCAAAACCGCGCTTGCCCTGGCCAGCGGGAGCACCTTCCTCTACTTCCTGCAGCCCGCCATCACCGACGGCGCGCTGGCCGCGTTGTTCCTGGCGTCACTGACCACCGCCCGCCCGGTGGTCGCCCGGCTGGCCGGTGACTTCTACCCGCTCAGCGCCGACATCGTGGCTCGGCCCCGGATCCAGCGCCTGTTCTGGCACCTCACGCTGTTCTGGGCGGTGATCTGCCTGGTGAAGTCGGTGGTGACGGTCTGGTTGCTCGAGTCCTTCCCGCTGGTGACGTTCGTCGCGCTCAAGGAGATCGTGATCCTCGCGATGATCGCGATCGGGACCGGCGTGACCGTGGCCGCGGCGGTCCGGGTCGCTCGCTCAGAGGGCCTGCTGCACATCCCGGCCCGGATATTGCACGCTACGTCATAGTAACTGATCCTTCGTACCTTCTGTCCTACCCCATCGGGCGATCAAGCACGTCCGCGCGGCTCCGATTGATTCTCTACGCGGATCCGGCGCCTGCCGCCGCGCTCGTGTGGTCGACCAGAAGGACCCGTACGGATGCACGTCAGATCCCTGGTGGGGCGGATCGCGGTGAGCGCGGGTCTGCTCGGTGCCGCTCTGACGGGACCGCTCGGATCGACCCACGGCGCGGCGGCCGGGTCGGGCTCGGTCCGGGAGTCGGGTCGGCAGCTGATCTATTGCTACGGCACGCTGGCCAAAGTCGACGACGGCGACACGATCGACGTGCATCTGACCAGCGCCTGTCCGGGTGGCCGGAAGGGCGACCTGATGGTCGTCCGCAACGCCGGGATCCAGGCGACCGAGATCGCGCACGGCAACGCCAAAGCAGAGTGCTGGAGCGCCGAGGGCCGCACCCTGTTCCGCTCGCTCATGCACCGCGGCCAGCAGGTCCGGTTGTCGTCGTACTTCGCGACGCCCGCGCCGGATAGCGGCGTGAGGGGCGTTGCGCGTTGGCGCAAGTACGTCGATGCCTGGATCGGCGGCCGGTGGGTGGACGTACAGGCGGCGGAGCTCCTGGCCGGCGACGCGATGTGGAAGCAGGAGCCGGTCGAGACCGCGCACCTCGCCGACTACATGCGCGACGAGCAGGAAGCGATGGACGACCAGGCCGGCATGTGGGGGAGCACCAACCACTGCTCGGACGGCTACGACCAGAGCGCACAGTTCGAGTCGTGGATCGTGTGGAAGACCGACGGCCCGGACAGCGGCAGGACGGCGTACGAAGAGTCCTTCGACGTGAAGAACGTCGGGACGACGAGTGTGGATCTGTCCGGGTGGAGGATCCGGGACGGTTCGCATCATTTCGCCGGTGGGACAGACCGCGATGTCAGCGGTCAGCGGACCTACCTGGTGCTGCCTAGCGGCACCGTGCTTCCGCCCGGCCGGACGCTCGTCATCCATCCGTCGCACGGCGTGAGCAACCCCTCGACGTTCGTCTTCTCCAACAACGGTCACGTGTGGACCGGTCACGGCCGCAACTACTTCCCGAACGCACCGATGGGTCACGGCGGGTTCGGGGCACATCCTGACCGGGCGTACCCGGGCGGCTCTCAGCTTTTCCTTCTCGACCCGGCGCTCGACTTCCGCGCGTGGGCGACCTATCCGTGTGTCTACCGATGCGCGCTGCCGGCTCCGCTCACGATCTGGGCCCATCCAGGAGTCGGGGGCCACAATCGGGAGTACGTGACGATTCACAACCCGACCAGCGATCCGGTCGACCTCACCGGCGACGTCGTGGACATGGATGGGCGGACGCTCAATCTCTCCGGCGATCTCGCGGCCGACGCGACGATGACCATCCATTGCAAAGGCAAGGGTCGCAGCACTGCGCTCAATCGGTACTGGGATGACCTGTCCCACCAGTTACCGAACGGCGGTGGCACGATCTGGCTGCGCACCGCGAGTGACGTGACGATCAGCACCTATTCGTGGGGCGACCGCGGCACCTACAACTATTACAAGGGCTGAGCGGGGCTGCATCAGCCCAGGTTGACCGGCGGGCGGGCTGGGTAGCCTGACCTTTGTGGATCATCAGCCTGGCGGTCGGGTTGCCGTCAGCGTGATCGTTCCGGTCCACAACCCGGGCAAGTTCATCGAAGCCTGCATCGATTCGCTGCTCGGGCAAAGCCTGGCCCGCAACCAGTACGAAGTGATCTTCGTCGATGACGGGTCGACCGACGAAACGCCGGCGCGGTTGGACGACGTTGCGTCGAGGGAGTCGAACGTCACCGTCATCCACGAGCCTGCGTCCGGGTGGCCCGGCCGGCCGCGCAACATCGGGATCGACCGCGCCGTCGGTGCCTACGTCTTCTTCTGCGACCACGACGACTGGTTGGGTCCCGAGGCACTCGAGCGGATGGTCGCGTACGCCGACACCTGCGGCGCCGACATCCTGATCGGCAAGACGATCGGCCATCGTCGCGGTGTGCCGCGGGACCTGTTCCGTGCCAACGAACCCAACGCGACGCTGTGGACCAAGCCATTGATGACGAGCTTGTCGCCGCACAAGCTGTTCCGGCGCGGATTCCTCGACGAACACGGGCTGAGGTTCCCTGAGGGCAAGCGCCGGCTCGAGGACCACGTGTTGGTGGTCCAGGCCTACTTCCTCGCCACGCGGATCGCGGTGTTGAGCGACTACGTCTGCTACCACCACATCCGCCGTGACGACGACCTCAATGCGGCGTACACCCCGATCGATCCGCAGAGCTACTTCGGCTATGTGCGCGAGGTGCTCGACATCATCGAGGCGCACACCGAGCCCGGACCGCAGCGGGACCACATCCTCGAGCGCCCGTTCCGCCAGGAGCTGCTCGGCCGGATCGCCCGCCCACGACCGGTCGGCACCGCACCCGAGGGTTACGACGAGGCGGTGTTCAACGAGGTTCGCGCAGTCATGCTCGAACGCTTCCCGCCGGACTTCGCCGACCGCCTACCTCTGATCGCGCGAGTCCGCGCGGCGATCGTGCGCGACGACCGGTACTACCTCCTCGCCGGCCTAAGTGCGCGGATCGGTGACCTGCACGGACGCGTCACCATGACGTCGTTGCATTGGGCCGGCAGCGGGTGGGAAGCCCGGATCGAGGTGGAGCCCGAGTTCTCCGACGGCACGCCCTTGCGTTTCATCCCGCGCGGTGACGACCGCTGGTCGGTCGATCCACGATTGTTGCCCGCCGACCTGCAGTTCGCACCCGACGTCGGCGCGGTGGAACTGCTCGGGATCAGGCCGTCGGTGGTCGTGGTCGAGCGGTCGAGTGATGAGGAGTGGTTCGCACCATCGCAGCTCGTTGCTGAGCTGCACGCCATCCCCGATGACCCGGATTCCGCGCATCGGGTCGTGGTGACCGGGACCGCCGAGTTCGACCCGGCCACGCTGGCCGGCGGCCGGCCGCTCGCGAACGGCATCTGGGACGTCGCGGTGCGGTTCTCCTGCATCGGAGTGGACCTGCGGGGCCGGGTCGGTGTCGATCCGGCGACTCGACCGGCATTACCGAGCGCGGCGGTCATCGGGCCGCGCCCGGTGACGGTCATTCCCTACCTCACCGAGGGCCAGGAGAAGCTGAGCCTGGATGTCGGCCAACGGGTGCACACGCTGCTGGCCGCCTTGCTGGCCCGCCCGATCGGTCCGGTCAGCGTCACCCGCGAACACTTCTCCGCTCAGGTCGACGTCGACATCGCGCCCGGCGCGTCGCCGCGTTCGCTGCGGCTGCAACTGCTCGGCGGCGACGAGGTGGTCGGCCACTGCGAGGCCGCGATCGTGGCGGCCGGCGATACCGCCACGCTTCGCGGCGGCACGGTGCCGAAGCCGGCCGGCGGCGCGATGCGGCGGCTGCACGGCCCGGGTCGCTACACCCTGGGTGCGCAGTCACGCGCCAAGGACGAGCCGTCACTTGTCGGGACGGTCGACGTCAATCGCTTCGGCCGGATCATCGAGGCCGACTTCAGCCCGGACCGGCGCGAGTCGGTCGTGCCGCTGCCCGAAGGGTTCGGCGAGGTGACCCCGGTGGACCGTGCGGTCGAGCGCGCGCGGCACGTCGCCGGCCGAGCGGTGCGCGGCGCTCGCCGGCCCGCCCCGCGTCAGCCCAAGTAGCCCCAGCTACGGCAGGCCGGGCGCAGCACATCCGGGATCTCGTCGTCGGCCGGCAGCACGAGCTCGGTGTCGATCCGCCCAGAGCGGATCTTCGCGCTCCAGTCACCGATCCTGGGTTTGAACGGGCCGTGATCGACCGCGCCGTAGTCGATCATCGATCGCTCCCACGGCACGTCGAGATGAGCGCAGATGTCGGTCGTGATCCGCTCAGGGTCCTTGACCAGGTCCTCGTAGCGGACCGTGATGCCCGGCAGTCCCTTGCGTGCCTCGTCGATCTTCTGCGTGTATTCGACGACCCGGGTGCGTACGTCGGCCAGTACGGGGTCCTTGCGGGCTCGATAGAGCGAGTCGGCGATCGCGGCCGGGTGGCGCAGCAGGAACACGTAACGCGCCTTGGGCCACGCCTCGTGCAGGCGCTCCCAGACGAAGACCGAGTTCGGGGTCTTGTCAACGATGATCGACTTCCCGCTGGCGACAAGTTCGCGGTGCAGCACGCGGTCCCACAGCAGGTACTCGAGCCGTCGCTCGTCGAGCCCGATCTGGCGCATCGACTCCACGCCGTACCGCTGGTCGATCTGCACCCGCAGTGTGCGCAGATGCAGCTCGTGCGGCGCGCAGATCATCGAGTGGCTGTCGAGGATCACCCGCAACAGGGTCGAGCCGGACCGCACCGAGGTCAGGATGAACGTGGGCCGCTCGACCAGCCGGTCGATCCGCTTGTGCCGGCCGGTGGCTGGGGGCGGCGAGCCGGCCCGGGTGAGCTGGTACCCGGTGGCTCGGGCGATTGCCTGGTTCACCACCTGCTTCGCGCGTTGGCCTGGTCGGTCCTTGGCGATGACCCGGTACCCCTCGTTCGTCTGACGCGAGCCGGTGGTTGATCGGCCGCCATCGTATCGAGCCGATCCGGTCCGGATCCGGACCGAGGAGTGCCCATCTCGGCACGTTCGCTCGACAGCGGCCTATACCTATGTAATACGTTGGCACGTCACACGGTCGAGGTCGAAAGTTGGAGGCGTCGTGCACGTTGGTCGACGGGTTCCGGTGGTGTTGGCGAGCGCGGTCGCGCTCACCCTGGTAGGGGGGGTCGCCGTCGCCGTGACGTCGCATACCCCCGGCGCGAAGGCCTGCGTGACGTCGAGCGGCGTCCTGCGGCTGCGGGTCGGCGGGAAGTGTGCGAGCGGTCAGACCGCCGTCACCCTCGGCGCCCAAGGCCCGCAAGGGGTGGCCGGGGCGCGCGGCGCGCGCGGTCCGGTCGGCCCGCAGGGCCCGAAGGGCGACACCGGACCGGCCGGGACGGCCCGACGGGTGAACTTCAGTCAGACCACGCCGGAGGCGAGCTCGGTCACGCACGCGCTCGCGACCTCGGGCCCGGCCACGCTGATCGCCTCCTGCCAGGGGACGGCCGGTACGACGACCTCGCTGGTGCTCTCGCTCAACGGCGGGACAGACCCCCTGACCTACACCGCGTCGGTCGTGTCCAGCTCGGTCGACGACGGCACGACCCCCGCCCTGGTGGTGCTCGACCATGGTGCATCCGGGTCGCTGACCGCAACGTCACTCCCGACGCTCACGACCAGTACGGCGGTGTCGGACGTGATCACGATCGTGATTGCGGCCAACAGCGGTGAGGAGATCACCGGGACGCTCGACGTCGAGCTGAGTACGGCCGACAGCCCGGCATGTTCGGTCAACGGAACGCTGGCGGCGGCATGACCGCCCGAGGATTCATCGGTCCGGACGCCCGGCGGCGTGACGTGGATGAAGAAAGAAGGGTCTCGGCAATGATCTCTCGCCCCGCACACTCGATTCGCCGCCGGGCGGCGTTGGCGTCGGTGGGTGCGCTTGCTGTGCTCACCGGGATGGTCCTGATCCCCGGTTCGGCGCAGGCGGATACCTCGTCCACCGTCACCGTGGTCGGAACGAGTGACGTCTTCGACTCGGACCTGATCCAGCAGGTGATCAAGCCGGGCTTCGAGGCGGCCTATCCGCAGTACACGTTGAACTACGTCAGCCAGGGCACCGGTGCGGCGATCACCTACGCCGAAGCCGGCACCGCCAGCGCGCTGTTGGTGCACGCCGCATCGCTGGAGAACCAGTTCGTCGCCTCGGGCCCGCCGTCGTTCTCCTACGAGCAGTACGGCCGGGCGATCTTCTACGGCGACTACGTCCTGCTCGGCCCGGCCGCCGACCCGGCGGGGGTGATGAGCGGAGGTCAGCCGTCACATGACATCGTCTCGGCCTTCCAGAAGATTGCCGCGGCCGGACAGGACGGCACCGTCAACTTCGTCTCCCGCGGTGGCACGCCAGGCACGACGGTCGAGGAGCACGGCATCTGGGCCCTCACCACCGGCGTCACCACGTGCCCGGTCAGCACGCCGAACGGCGGCGGCTCGGTCCCGAACGCGGACTCCAACTGCGGGACGCCGACGTTGCCGTCGTGGTATCACACGACCGGGCTGACCCAGGGCCCGAACGTGGTCGCCGCGGACGCCTGCAACTTCACCGGTGGGAACTGCTACGCGCTCACCGACCGCGGGACCTTCCAGTTCCTCGAGCAGGAAGGCGCGCTGAGCAACCTGCGGGTCGTCGACAACGACAACGCGGCCTCAGCGCCGGGCGGCGCCAACCTGTTGATCAACTCCTTCCACGCCTACGCGATCAACCCGGCCGCGTTCTCGTCGAACCCGAACGTGCACATCAACCTGCCGGGCGCGCTCGCGTTCCTCGATTGGCTGACCTCTCCGGCCGGCCAGAACGCGGTCAACTCCTACCAGGCCAGCGACCCGGGCGGGCCGTCGTTCCACAAGGACGCCGCGCCGCAGATCACGATGAGGTCGACCCTGCCGGCCACGGTCAAGTCCGGCCAGAAGCTGATCGTCACCGGCTCGCTGACCAACGTCGTTCCCGGTACGCCGCCGCTTGCCGGCGTGGAGATGACGCTGTCCGCCAAGCCGAACGGCGGCTCGTCGAGCAGCGTGGCCACGACCACGACCGATGCGAACGGCAACTTCACCCTGCACTTCACGCCGACCGCTGACGCGTCGTACACGGTGTCGAGTCCGGCGATCAGCCAGATCGAGAACTCGAGCCTCTCGCCGGTCTACGGCGACCTGTTGCAGCCGACGTCGGTCCCGATCGGCAAGTCCACGGTCACCGGGGCGCCGACGATCAGCAGCGTCAAGGCGCACACCGGCACGGTGACCATCAAGGGCACGCTGTCGCCGAGGGTCAGTGGCTCGGGCGCGAAGCTGGTGGTGTACGCCAGGCATGCAAGCGCCGCCGGCCTGCACGTCGTGTCGACGGTCGCACTGACGAACGGCGCGAAGACGTTCACGGTCAAGGTGAAACTGCGCCGCGGCATCACCTGGAAAGTTAGGGTGAAGTACGTGAACACCGGCACGATCACCGCGGGCACGTCCGCGGCATCGTCGGTGCACGTGACCTGAGCATGCGGTTCGTCTCGTCGGGCCGGGCTCTGGTTGCCGCGCTCGCGCTCGGTGGCGCGCTCGCCGTTCCGGCCGCGCCTGCGGCGGCGGCGACATCATGCCCGACCGGCGACCCGTGCATCGCCGTGCACCTACAGTCCGGCACGCAGTACGTCACCGCATCGCAGATCACCGCGCAGGCCACCGCTGCGGCCGATGCCGATGCGGCGAACGCGGTGCAGGACGTCCAGTACCTGTACAGCGTCAGCGCCGGCACCGGGCCGTTCGTGGGAATCGGACTCTCGGTCAACGCGCTTCTTGAAAACCTGCTGGGTCCGAACGGGTTCGGTCAGGTGACGTTCACCGAGCTCACCCGGCCGATCGACGGCAGCGAGTCGATCCTCCAATCCGGCGCCGGCGATCTGTCGGCGCCGTCGGGCTTCCTCGACGGTCAGCTCCCGGTGTTCTGGGTGAACGGCTCCGAGATCGACTACACCCGGCCGTTGCGCGACGACTCGGACAACGCGGCGACCGATGACGCGATCCAAAGCGATCAGGGCGGCGCGCTCGACCTCTACGTCCGCACCGGGCCGTTGCTCACCGTGACCGCGCATGCGAGCGCGACCACGATCAAGGCCGACCAGACGGTGACGTTCGCTGCCAGCAGCTCCGGGGACTCGGTCCCGCCGACGTACCGATGGACCCTGTTCGGCAGTCCGCACCGGTTTGCGGTCGGCCAGCGGGTCACCCACATCTTCGCAACCCCCGGCTTGTACGAGGTGCTGCTCAGTGCGGCCGGATCGGATGACTCGGCCGGTTCGGCCGAGCCTTTGTTCATCACAGTTGGTACGGCGCCGACTTCGTCACCGTCGCAGTCGCCGAGCCCGGGTTCGAGCGGCTCCCGGACGCCGAGCAGCAGCCCGGATCCGACCGCGACCGCACACCCGACGTCGACCTCGACCGGGCAGGGATCCGGCGCACCGTCCGGCTCGCCGCATCCCGGTGCAAGCGCGACCGACGGCAGTGGTCCGACCCCGAGCGCCGGCGTGAGCGGCTCGGTGCGCCCGA
>CAYNDD010000114.1:0-10101 GCA_964395425.1 uncultured Frankiaceae bacterium | reverse complement strand
ACACCGTGGTCGCGATCGACCTCACCCCGGCCGCTGCCGAAGCACCGGCCGCCGCGGAAGCACCGGCCGCCGCCGAGGACCCGGCAGCGGCCGAAGCATCGGAGCCAACCCCAGAGGCCTGAGGCCTCATCAGGACGTACGACGAGGAAGAGAGAGCACCGAGATGGCAGTCAGCGCTGCTGACGTGAAGAAGCTCCGCGACATGACCGGCGCGGGGATGATGGACTGCAAGCGAGCCCTGGAAGAGGCCGACGGCGATTTCGACAAAGCGATCGAGATCCTGCGGGTCAAGCAGGGCGCCAAGGTCGCCAAGCGCGGCTCGGAGCGCGAGGCCACGAACGGCCTCGTGGTTGCCGCCGAGGGCGCGATGATCGCGCTCAACAGCGAGACCGACTTCGTGGCCAAGAACGAGGAGTTCCAGACCCTGGCCGCCGACATCGTCGCGCTCGCAGCGCAGACCAAGGCCGCGGACGTCGAGACGCTGTCTGCGGCCACGCTGTCCGACGGCCGGACGGTGGCGACCGCGATCGAACAGACTGCCGCTGCGATCGGCGAGAAGCTCGAGCTCGGCCGGGTCGCCGTCTTCGACGGCAAGACGACCACCTACCTGCACCGGCGCGCGACCGACCTGCCGCCACAGATCGGCGTCCTCGTGCAGTTCGAAGGCGACGACGCCGAGACCGCCCGCGGCGTGGCGATGCAGGTGGCGACGTTCAACCCGCCGTACCTCCGGCGGGACGACGTGCCGGCCGAGCTGGTCGAGTCCGAGCGGCGGATCGCCGAGGACAAGGCCCGGCACGAGGGCAAGCCGGAGCAGGCGCTGCCCAAGATCGTCGAGGGCATGCTCAACGGCTTCTACAAGGACAAGGTCCTGCTCGAGCAGGCCTACGTCCGCGACAACAAGCAAACCGTGCAGAAGGTGCTCGACGATGCCGGTGTCACGGTCACCAAGTTCGTCCGATTCGCCGTGGGTGGGTAAGACTCCACCTATGGACTTTGCCCCGGCGCAATGGAACCGCGTGCTGCTGAAGCTCGGCGGCGAGATGTTCGGCGGCGGCAAGGTGGGCGTCGACCCTGACGTGGTGCAGGACGTCGCGGCGCAGATCGCCGATGTCGTGGCCAGCGGGGTGCAGGTCGCCGTCGTGATCGGCGGCGGCAACTTCTTCCGCGGCCAGGAGCTGTCCGAGCGCGGGATGGACCGCGGCCGCGCGGACTACATGGGCATGCTCGGCACGGTGATGAACTGCCTCGCGCTGCAGGACTTCCTGGAGAAGCAGGGTGTCGAGACCCGGGTGCAGACCGCGATCACGATGGGCCAGGTCGCCGAGCCCTACATCCCGCGCCGGGCGATCCGGCACCTCGAGAAGGGCCGGGTCGTCATCTTCGGGGCCGGCCTCGGCGCGCCGTTCTTCTCGACCGATACCTGCGGCGCGCAGCGCGCGCTCGAGATCGGCGCCGAGGTGCTCCTGATGGCCAAAGCGGTCGACGGCGTGTACGACGCGGACCCGCGCGTGCACCCGGACGCGCACCGCTACGACCGGATCAGCTACGCCGACGTGTTGGCCAAGGGGTTGCAGGTCGCCGATCTCACCGCGTTCACGCTCTGCATGAACAACGGGCTGCCGATCGTGGTCTTCGACCTGCTCGTTCATGGCAATATCGGGCGAGCGGTACGTGGCGAGAGCATCGGGACGCTGGTGAGCAGCACCGCCGCAGCCGGGGATGGAGCCGACGCGTGATCGACGAGACGTTGTTCGAGGCCGAGGAGAAGATGGACAAGGCGCTCGGCGTGCTGCGCGACGACCTGGCCTCGATCAGGACCGGACGCGCGACGCCGCAGATGTTCGCCAAGATCGTCGTCGACTACTACGGCGCCATGACGCCGGTGAACCAGCTCGCGACCCTCACCGTGCCCGAGCCGCGGATGGCCGTCCTCTCGCCGTACGACAAGTCGTCGTTGAACGCGATCGAAAAGGCGATCCGCGACAGCGACCTCGGGGTCAACCCGACCAGTGACGGCACGATCATCCGGGTCACCTTCCCGCAGCTGACCGAGGAGCGCCGCCGCGACCTGATCAAGGTCGCGCGGGCCAAGGCCGAGGACGGGCGGATCGCGATCCGCAATATCCGCCGGCACGCCAAGGAGGCACTCGACAAGCTGGCCAAGGACGGCGAGTCCGGCAAGGACGACGTCGACCGGGCCGAGAAAGAACTCGAGAAGACGACCCATCGCTACGTCGAGTCGGTTGACGAGGCCCTGGCGTCCAAGGAATCCGAACTGCTCGAGGTCTGAGAGCCCGGTGGTCGAGGTGAGTGAGCGACCAGCGGCGTCGGCAGACCCCGGCGGGAGCGCTGGTCGGGCCGGCCGCAATCTCCCGGTTGCCTTGGCGATCGGCCTGGCGATGGGCGGGATCGTCCTCGTCACCCTCTACACCGCGAAGCCGGTCTTCCTCGCCGTTGTTGTGGTCGCCATCGTGGTCGGAGTCCACGAGTTCAGCCGGGCGCTGGCAACCAAGGCCATCAACGCGCCGTTCATCCCGCTCGCGCTCGGATCGACCGCGATCCTGTGTACGTCGTACGCGCTCGGCCGGCATGCGATGACCGCGGCGATGCTGTTCACGATCCCGCTCCTCGTCGCCTGGCGGGTCGTGCAGGGCAGCGACGGGCTGGTCGCCGATCTGTCCGCCTCGTTGCTGGTGTTGCTGTATCTCGGCTTCCTGGCCGGCTTCTGCGGTCTGATGCTGGCCGGGCACGACGGCGACCGCCGGGTGACCTGCTTCGTCGCGACCGTGGTCGCGAGCGATGTCGGGGGCTACGCCACCGGGGTTCTGTTCGGCCGGCACCTGCTGGCGCCGCGAATAAGCCCGAAGAAGTCCTGGGAAGGCCTGGTCGGCTCGACCGTCATGTGCGCCTCGGTCGGGGTGATCCTGTGCTCGTCGCTGCTGCACGCGCAGTGGTGGCAGGGCGTCGTCTTCGGCGTGGCCGTCATGACCTCGGCGACGCTCGGCGATCTCGGCGAGTCGATGGTCAAGCGCGACCTCGGGGTCAAGGACATGGGCAACCTGCTGCCCGGGCACGGCGGGATCCTCGACCGGCTCGACTCGCTGCTGCCGACGGCGCCGGTGGCGTGGGCGCTGCTGGCCGCCTTCGTGCCGGTCCGTTGAGCCAGCCGCTGGTCTTCGACGCGCCGCGGCGCGGGAAGCCGCCGCGCCACCTGGCCGATCTCGACCTCGCCGAGCGGCGGGCCGCGCTCGAGGCGTACGGCGAGCCGGCGTACCGCGCCGACCAGCTCTCCCGGCACTACTTCGGCCGCACCGTGACCGACCCGGCGGAGATGACCGACCTCCCGGCGCAGTCGCGGGAGCGGATCGTCGAGGCGTTGATGCCGGCGTTGCTCACCCCGGTGCGAACCCAGGAGTGCGACCGCGGCGAGACCCGCAAGACGCTCTGGCGGTTGCACGACGGCGCGCTGGTCGAGAGCGTCTTCATGCGCTACCCCAACCGGGTCACGATGTGCGTGTCGTCGCAGGCCGGCTGCGGGATGGCCTGCCCGTTCTGCGCGACCGGCCAGGCCGGGCTGATCCGCAACCTGTCGACCGCCGAGATCGTCGAGCAGATCGTGCGCGGCGGCGGCGGTGACGTCGACAACATCGTCTTCATGGGGATGGGCGAGCCGCTCGCCAACTACAACGCCCTGCTTCGCGCCTTGCACCGGATCACCGACCCGCCGCCGGCCGGTCTCGGCATCGGTCAGCGCCACGTGGTGGTCTCGACCGTCGGCTTGGTGCCGGCGATCGAACGGCTGACCGGTGAAGGGCTCCAGGTCACCCTCGCGGTGTCCCTGCACGCGCCGGACGACGCGCTGCGCGACACCCTGGTGCCGGTGAACACCCGCTGGCCGGTCCGCCAGGTGCTCGATGCAGCCTGGCGCTACGCCGACGTGACCGGTCGGCGGATCTCGATCGAGTACGCGCTGATCCGCGAGATCAACGACCAGCCGCGCCGGGCCGAGCAGCTCGCCCGGCTGCTCAAGGGCAAGCTGGTGCACGTCAACCTGATCCCGCTCAACCCGACCCCTGGTTCGGTGTGGACCGCGTCGACCCCCGAGCGGGAGCAGGAGTTCGTCAACCTGCTGCGAGCCGCAGGGGTCGCGACTACCGTTCGGGATACCCGTGGTAGGGAGATCGACGGCGCCTGCGGACAGCTCGCGGCGCAGGAGGGAAGCTGACCATGACGCCCAACGCCAAGGTTTTGATCGCGGTCGCCGCCGCTCTGACGGTCACTGGCTCGCTCACGACGACGGCGTCCGCCTCGGCATCGACGGCACCGATCGCGAGCAAGAGCTTCGCCGGCTACGAGGTGACAAAGACCAAGACCCACGTCAGCTCGGTCACCACGACCTTCGCGGTCCCCTCCATCACCTGCAAGAAGAGCTTCAGTGGCGTGGGACCATCGATCGTCGTGCAGACCACGCCCAACAAGAAGAACGTCTACGCCATCGATGCGGCCGCAGTCGGAGTGGGCTGCGTGAAGGGTAAAGCGGAGTACGAGTCGATCATCGAGGTGAACAGCGACAGCTTCAACGACTTCCCGTTCTCGGCCGCCGACAAGGTCAAGGTGACCATCACGCTGAACAAGAACAAGACGTCGGTGACGGTCGACGACCTCACCTCCAAGACGTCGAAGACCCGCACCGGCGCCGGGCGGCTCGGTGAGTACGCCTGGCTCGGCGACGAGGGCCTGGAGATCAACTCCAAGAAGACCGGACTCGACCCGTTCACCAAGACCTCGTTCACCGCGTCGAAGGTCAACGGCAAGTCGCTGAGCGCGCAGAAGGCCGTCGCCTACGAGGCGAAGCGCGGCAAGACCTTGTTGATCGCGGTGAGCAGGTTGAGCAAGGGCGAGGACTTCGACCTCACGTTCGAGCACAGTTGATCCGCTTCGGAGTCGACATCGGCGGCACCGGGGTCAAGGGCGCGCTGGTCGACGTCACGACCGGTCAGCTGGTGAGCGAGCGGGTCCGCGTCCCGACCCCGCATCCGGCCACCCCGGAGTCCGTGGTGCCCGTGGTCGCCGATCTGGTGCGACAGGCTGCGTACGACGGGCCGGTCGGGTGCGCGTTCCCGGCTGTGATCAAGGGCGGCGTCGCACAGACCGCCGCGAACATCGATCCGTCCTGGATCGGCACCTCGGTCGAGTCGACGGTCTCCGGCCAGCTCGGTGGCGTCGCGGTCACGGCGATCAATGACGCGGACGCCGCCGGCGTGGCCGAGATGCGGTTCGGGGCCGGCCGCGACGTCCGCGGTCTGGTCGTGCTGCTGACCGTCGGTACGGGCATCGGCTCCGCGGTGTTCGTCGACGGCGACCTGTTGCCCAACACCGAGCTCGGCCACCTCGAGGTCGACGGCCACATCGCCGAACGCCGTGCGTCGGAGACCGCGCGCGAGGAGCAGCAGCTCAGTCACCGGCACTGGGCGAAGCGCTTCAACCGCTATCTCGAAGTGCTGGAAGGGTTGCTGTGGCCGGACCTGCTGATCATCGGCGGCGGGGTGAGCAAGACGCCCGAGAAGTTCATGCCGTTTCTCCAGTCGAGGGCGACGATCGTGCCGGCGACCCTGGCCAACACGGCCGGGATCATCGGCGCCGCGCTGGCCAGTGTGAAGTAGGGCTCAGTCGACCAGCGCTCGGCCGGTCAGCTTGTCCAGCAGCTCGGCCCGGCGGGCCGGCTTGCCCGACTTCGCCTCCGCGCGATCGGCCGATGCCATCAGGGCGGTCATCCCGCGGACGCCCAGCCAGCGCAGCGGCTCCGGCTCCCAGCGCCGCCAACGGTGGCCCACCCAGGGCAGGTGGGTCCGATCGGTGTCCCGCTTGAGGATGAGGTCGGCCAGGGTCCGGCCGGCCAGCGCGGTACACGTGACCCCGTCGCCGACATAGCCGCCGGCCCAGCCGATGCCGGACTCCCGATCGAGGGTGACCGACGGCATGAAGTCGCGCGGCACGCCGATGACCCCGCCCCAGCGGTGCGTGATCCGGGCCTGGGCGACCTGGGGGAGCAGCTCGCGCAGCGTCTCCTCGAGCCCGGCGTAGGTCTCGTCGTGTCCGACCGAACCGCCGGTTCGGGAGCCGAACCGGTACGGCGCGCCACGACCGCCGAAGACGATCCGGCCGTCAGCGGTGCGCTGGGCGTAGATGATCAGGTGCCGCTCGTCGTTGAGCGTCTCCCGCTGGCGCCAGCCGATCTGGTCCCAGATCTCCTGGTCGAGCGGCTCGGTGGCGATGATCAGCGACCAGATCGGCGCGAGCAGCCGGTGGGTGGCCGGGATGTCGGCGGTGTATCCCTCGGTCGCCCGGATCACGGTGTCGGCCCGTAGCGTCCCGTGCGGGGTGACGACCCGGCCTGGATGCACCGCGGTGGCCGCGGTGTGCTCGTAGATCGTGGCGCCCTGGCCCTCGACCACCCGGGCCAGGCCGCGGACCAGGCGGCCTGGATGGATCGCCGCACAGTGCCTGGTGAAGCTCGCGCCGTCGACGTCGGAGGCCGCGATCCGCTCGCGCGCGGCCGCGGCATCCAGCCAGCTTCCGCCGTGCCCCTCGCCGCCGGAACGCAGCCGGGCGACCTGGGCCGGGCCACGGGCCAGCGACAGTGTGCCGCCCTTGGCAAAATGCGCGTCGACGTTGTAGTCGCGACACCAGTCCCCGACGTCGTCGACGGTGCGCTGGAGGGTCGCCTCCATCCGCCGGGCCGCGTCCGCGCCGTGCAGGCGCGCGATCCGTGACCACGGCACCGGGAACAGCGCGGAGCACCAGCCGCCGTTGCGCCCGGACGCTCCCCATCCGGCGATCTCGCGCTCGACCAGCGCGACCCGCAGGCTCGGCTCGTGCCGTAGCAGGTGGTGGGCGGTCCAGAGTCCGGTGAAGCCGGCTCCGACGATCGCGACGTCGACGCCGACATTGCCCGGCAGGGCTGGACGGGCGCTCAGGTCGTCCTCGCAGGTCTCGAGCCACAGCGACGGGAGCTTCATCCGCGGTGCCACCGGGCGACGTACGACGGGGGTTTGCCGCCGAGTTCGGTGATCGGCCGGCCCGGCCGCAGCCGCAACGGGACCACCCCGGCCCACGGGGACCAGCCCTCGTCGTCCGGGACGAACTCGGGCGGGCTGTCGCTGACCTTGACCGACCATTCCTCGATCGGGATCGCGATCACCGAGGTCGCGGCCAGCTCGCGGCGGTTCGGCGGCCGCGCGTCGGCCCGCCGACCCGGCAGCAGTGCGTCGGCGAGCAGGTCGAGGCCGCGCCGCTTGTCCTCGCCGCGCAGCGCGGTGCCCTGGCCGAGCACGACCGCGCTGCGGTAGTGCATCGAGGACTCGAACAGCGACGTCGCGACGACCAGGCCGTCGAGCATTGTGACCGTCACGCAGGCGGGGTTCCCGCCGGCGAGGGCCCGAAACAACCGGCTACCGGTCGAGCCGTGCAGCAGGACCCGGTCGCCGTCGCGGGCGTAACCGCAGGGCATCACGAACGGCTGCGCGCCGACCGCGATGCCGACGTGCGCCACGATTCCGGCGTCGAGGACCTCGTTGAGGATGGCGCGGTCGGACACGGCCTTCTCCGGCAGCCGCCGGATCCGGGTGCGGGCCGAGCCTGGGTGGGTCGCCATGCTTACAGGTGCGACCAGGCCTCGGTCAGCACGGCGCGGAGCACCTGCTCGATCTCGTCGAACTGGGTCTGGTCGCAGGTGAGCGGCGGCGAGATCTGGATGACCGGGTCACCCCGGTCGTCGGCCCGGCAGACCAGGCCGGCCTCGAACAGCGCCCCGGACAGGAACCCGCGCAGCAGCCGCTCGCTCTCGTCGTCGTCGAAGGTCTCCTTGGTGACCTTGTCCTTGACCAGCTCGATCCCGTAGAAGTAGCCGTCGCCGCGCACGTCGCCGACGATCGGCAGGTCGCAGAGCTTCTCGAGGGTGGCCCGGAACTCGGGTTCGTTGGTGCGCACGTGCTCGAGCAGGCCCTCGCGCTCGAAGATGTCGAGGTTGGCCAGCGCGATCGCACACGAGACCGGGTGCCCGGCAAAGGTGATGCCGTGCAGGAAGGCCGAGTCGCCGTGCAGGAACGGCTCGATCAGCTTGTCGGAGGCGAGCATCGCGCCGATCGGGGCGTAGCCGCTGCTCATTCCCTTGGCCACGGTGATGATGTCCGGCTGGTAGCCGTAGCGTTGCGCGCCGAACCAGTAGCCGAGCCGCCCGAACGCGCAGATCACCTCGTCGCTGACGAGCAGCACGCCGTAGCGGTCGCAGATCTCGCGGACCTGGGCGAAGTAACCCGGCGGCGGCGTGAAGCAA
The DNA here is from genome assembly GCA_964395425.1 of uncultured Frankiaceae bacterium. Lineage (GTDB taxonomy): Bacteria > Actinomycetota > Actinomycetes > JAFAQI01 > JAFAQI01 > DATAUK01. The sequence continues at coordinate 1,763 of CAYNDD010000114.1, read as the reverse complement.
CCGCCGGAGTTCTGGACCGGCTCGAGGAAGACCGCCGCGACCGACTCCGGACCCTCGCGCAGGATCGCCCGCTCGATCTCGTCGGCGGCCCACTGGCCGAACCGGGTCAGGTCATCGCCGTGCTCCGGGGCGCGATAGAAGTTCGTGTTGGGGACGCGCACGCTGCCCGGCACGAGCGGCTCGAAGATGTTCTTGATCGCGGTCACACCGTTGATCGACAGCGCACCCATCGTGGTGCCGTGGTAGGCGATGTCGCGGCTGATCACCTTGTAGCGACCGGGTTCGCCCATCTGGTGGAAGTACTGCCGGGCCAGCTTCCACGCGCTTTCGACCGCTTCGGATCCGCCGGTGGTGAAGAAGACCCGATTGATGTCGCCGGGGGCATAGGAGGCGAGCCGCTCCGCGAGCTCGATCGCCGAGGGGTGCGCGTAGGACCACAGCGGGAAGTAGGCCAGCTGCGCGGCCTGCTTCGCCGAGGCGTCCGCCATCTCCTGCCGGCCGTGCCCGGCCTGGACCACGAACAGTCCGGACAGTCCGTCGAGGTAGCGCTTTCCCTTCGAGTCCCAGACGTAGGCACCTTCGCCACGCTCGATGATCGGGATGTCGTGGTCGGCGTACGTCGACATCCGGGTGAAGTGCATCCACAGATGCCGGCGGGCGGCCTCCTGAAGGTGCGTGGCGTCTTGCTGTGAACTCGTACTCATCGGGTGCCCCAGGTGTAGGTCTGTTTGGCCAGTTTGAGGTAGACGAACGTCTCCGAGTCGCGCACTCCGGGTACGGCGCGAATCGCGTTGTTGAGCAGTGCGAGCAGGTGCTGGTCGTCGTTGCAGACGACCTCCACGAGCAGGTCGAACGAACCCGCGGTGACCACGACGTAGTCGACCTCGGGCAGGGCGGCCAGCTTGTCCGCCACCTCGCCCAGGTCGCCGTCGGCGCGCACCCCGACCATCGCCTGGCGGGTGAAGCCCAGCTGCATCGGGTCGGTCACCGCGACGATCTGCATGACCCCGGAGTCGAGCAGTCGCTGCACGCGCTGCCGCACGGCCGCTTCGGACAACCCGACCGCGGTCGCGATCGCGGCGTACGAGCGCCGACCGTCGGCCTGCAGCTGCTCGATGATCGCGCGGTTCGCGCTGTCGAGGGTGGTCGTGATCGCAGGCACCCCTCGACTGTGCCGTTGCGGCGCGACCTTTGCAAGTGAATCCGTCGATAATTCGGGCTTTTGCTGCGGATTCCCTTGCTGAAGGCGCGATCCGATGCCAGAGTCAGCGCTATGGGTCTTCAGGCGGCGCACAACGTCATCGGCGGCGAGGAGTCGGGTGCGAACGACGGTCGCACGAGCGAAATCATCGACCCGACGACCGGCGAGGCCTACGCCACCGCCCCGCTCAGCGGTCCGGCCGACGTCGATCGGGCGTTCGCGGCGGCCGAGAAAGGTTTCGAGACCTGGCGGGACGCGACTCCGGCGCAGCGCCAGCTCGCGCTGCTGCGCCTCGCCGACGCGGTCGAGGCCCGGGCCGAGGAGCTCATCGACATCGAGTGCACCAACACCGGCAAGCCGCGCGGGCTGACGAGGGCCGAGGAGATCCCACCGGCGGTCGACGAGATCCGGTTCTTCGCGGGTGCGGCACGGATGCTCGAGGGACGATCGGCGGGGGAGTACCTCGCCGGCCACACCTCGATGATCCGGCGCGAGCCGGTCGGGGTCTGCGCGCAGGTCACGCCGTGGAACTACCCGATGATGATGGCGGTGTGGAAGTTCG
>CAYNDD010000113.1:0-10203 GCA_964395425.1 uncultured Frankiaceae bacterium | reverse complement strand
ACATTGTCGACCGACTCGCCATCGATCGACGTCTTCATCGACATCCAGGGCTACTACCTCACCTCCGCGGCGGGCGGCGGCGGCGCTGTCTACGTGCCGCTCGCTCCCACTCGCGTCGTCGATAGCCGCAGCGGCCTAGGGATCAGCACCGGCACCGGTGGCACCGGTCCGCTGGGCGCTGGCCAGAGCTTCACCGGCTCAGCCGCCGTACCAATCACAGGCGTGGCTGGCGTGCCGGTGACCGGCGCAGTCGCGGTTGCACTGAGCGTCACCACGCTCAATGCAGTCGGCAGTGGGGCCGGCTACCTCACGGTGTGGCCGGACGGAACCGCCAAGCCAACGCTTACCACGGTCAATGTCGATCCCACGGCACCTGAAAGCAACTTGGATTTCGCCCAACCAGGTAGTGACGGCATGGTCGCGATCTACAACAGCACACAGAATACGACCGACCTGCTTGTCGATATTGAAGGTTACTTCGAGTCGCCGGCCGTTCCGGCGGCACCGCGCAATGTCACAGCCAATGACAACAACCCAGCCGACGGGCCTCTTACAGTGACCTGGACTCCGCCGTTGACCGACGGCGGTCGCGCGATCACCTCCTACAGCATCGTCGCGACGGGTGAAGCCCCTGATGCCGACAGCCCAAGTGAGACCTCGACTGTTGCCGTGCCCGGGAGTCAAACCAGCTACACATTCTCCACCCTCGACCCTTCAGTGCAGTGGGGGTTCGCGGTCTCGGCGATCAACGCTCTAGGCACCGGGCCCGCGAGCACGACGGACGAGTCAGGCAGTGAAGACTGCACGAGTGCATCCCTCGCCGATACGAAGTACAGCAACACGACTGGCTTCTTCAGCACAAATGTTGATCCGGCCGATGACTCCACCGTGACCGACTTCTCGATGCCGGACGGCTCGGAGGCCCAAGCCTTCGAACCTCCACCAGGCTTCGACGCAGACACAGCATCCGATAGCCAGCTCGAGGCTGCTGGTCTACCAGCTAAGCCGACGAACTCCGACGACCTAGCGGTCTGGGACGAAATGTTCTCGGATGTTACGTGGGCCGGGCCCGCCGTGCCGTGCGAATCCGACGCCGGCACGGAACCTGACCCGGTTACAAACGATACGTGTACCGTAACCACCTACCCCGGATGCAATCCGGACTGGGCCGGAAGTGTTGTGTCTCCCCTGTCCAATGAGCAGTTCTACAACGCACACGCCGATGTAGTGGCGGGCACCCAAACTGCGGTCTGTCCCGGGAAGAGCGCACACGTAATGTGGGTGGGACTCGGCGGATACAACAGCAACAGACTCCTACAGAACGGCATAGATGCCTACGGTGCGTTACATCACTATGGAGCGTGGTGGCAGGCGATTCTGATGACGCCGACTGGCACGCAGGACTCGACACATATCGTTCACTACGAGCCGAGGAATGCGAACATCGTTGAGTGCGATAAGGTTGCGCTCTGGACGAGATACGAGCCAAATTCGCAAGACGCTTTTTTCTATTGGACCGTCATCAAGCCAAATGGTACGAAGACAGCCCTACCCCCAGTTCAATTTGATCGCGCCCAATGGGCATACGACGGCTCTACCGCCGATTTCATCGATGAAGCGCCCACCCAGACGAATGGCGATGAAGATGGTGCATGGGACTACCTTCGAGATACACATAAGTCGCAATGGACATCGATGCGCGCAGGGATTGGCTATGGGAAGAGCCCATCCACATTGCCGTTCACAGACTACAGCCCGATAAACACTCGGACCTTAGACAACAATAAAAAGATCGCCCGTGAGAGCAGCGTCCCGACTATCCAGACAGGCGGAACAACGATGACCGATCATCATCTTTCCTGTTGACACAAGAAACGGGGGCTCCGGTGACTCAGAACCGAACTGCTGAGGTACTCCACCCCAGAGAGACCTACCAGGCGATCCTGCGCGGGCGGTAAGCACGCTGGCAGATCACTGAGCGGGCTGAGGTGGCAACGCGTCGATCGCGATAAGGGCCACAAGAATGACGGGAGGAGCGTTGTGCTAAGAGCGGGCAACAGTCATCCGACACCCATACTTGGGTTTCTCGCGCTGAGCCTTCTAGTCACAACCAGCACTCTTCTCGCGCCAGCGACCGCGCACGCTGTACGGCCTGCCGCCAACCCAGCCGCACGCGTGCAGTCGTCGGAGCACCAGCAGCGATGGCCGATGTCAATCTGCCGGCGCACACCGGGCAGCCGGTTCACAACAACTACCGAAGGAGACCAAGGAAACTTCATAATCGAGCCTGCCTCAGGGCATAAGCGTCCGCTCATCACACCGGCAGTCGCCTACCGCCACTTTCTGACAATGTATGGCACGCAGACCAAACAACAGCGTCGAAACACTCAGGTTAGATTTGGGCTCGTCAGCGATCTGATTCAGGGCCCGGCTAGCAACAACGTCATAAACTACGTCCCACAAACCCGCCGCACACCCGCATGGATCATCAGCAACTGCGTGAACGCAACCGCGCCTACGGCCGCGTCCGGTGGGATGGGCGACGGCGCTGTAATCTTCGCCGTAGTCGATGCGAAGGTCCCAGGAACCTGGGGTTGGGCGTTCCGTCCGGCAGCCCACCGAAACCGTAATCCCGGATTGATTAGCCCATACCAAGCGCCCCATCCAAGTGCGCAGTCAACGCCGTTCTTTTCAACGAGGTGGTGGTTCGTCAGGCGTGGCAAGGGCGGCCGGATGCTTATCCGATATCAGAGCCATCACTGTTACACAATCGACCACGTCAACGAGTTCGGGTCAAAGGGCACCTACACCGTGTCGGTAATCCTGTCCACCGGGCCCCGAGGCCGGTGTCCCAAACAGTCCGCTACAGCACCGTTCGCCGAGATCGGCCCCGCGCGCGGCGCAGGCGCCATCAACAGGCTTCGTCATGCACCAATCGGGCACCGTAGGTTTAGGCCCGAGTCCGACGGAATCTGAGGGGCGACTAGATGGCTTCCCTCTGGGCGCCCGTGGCCTCAGTACGCTTCGACGCAGACTCGAATCAGCTCCTAGAGAGATTCAAGCGAGGCCAATCGAGCCGGTCCGTGCAAGATCGAACGAAGTTAGACCGAAGGAAGGACCAGCGACGTCGACGCGGACAACGATCTGGGCCGCGGATCTTCGGCGTCGCCTGCCTCCTTGTCGCGGCTGGGATCGGCTGCAGCGGGAGCAACAGTGAATGTCTGCCTACATCGCCTCTGACGCAGGGGGTTCTTGTCCTCGCGTCAAGTTTCTTTGGCACGCACCCGTCAGCGCACACCTTGACCGTATGCGTTGATCAGCGGTGCGTGACAGCCAAGTCCGACGAGGCAACTGTTCAGGCCTTGAACCTTGACCACGCCCTGCAGATTCAGATCATCGTGAGGACCGGGCACAATCGGGTCCTGCTGCACCGAACTGCACGTGCGACGTACCGGCTGCGACGCACCACCGACACTTGCGGATACTCCGGCTCGGTCCGGAGCGTGACAATCGGCCTCAACCAAGACGGGACGGTCGAGGTGATGTCACAGTAAAGTTTCGCCTTCAAGGCACAGCTCAAGCGCCGTCAGTCGCTCTCGATCCACATCTTGCGGCCGAGGCGCATCCGGTCGACGATCGGTTCCGTGCGCTCGTCTGGCCGGCGTATCTCAGGTTGCGGCGATCAACCTTGCCCTGGTACTCCGGGAGGTACCGCTCACCAGTCCGGCGAGCTCGATCGCCGCCTCCGGGCTGGAGCCAGTCAGCTGGTAGGCGTCGATGGCCGGGTCGAGCAGTTCCTCGGCGCAGGGCGAGGGATCTCGTCGGCCGATCGCCGCGAGCATCAACGCCCGTTGGGCGTCGTCGAGATCACGACCGGCGGCGAGGATCCGCAGGGTCTCGGCTCGCGTGTCCAGTGTGGTCGTCGCCTTGCCGGTCATCGGTGCAGTTTCGCGGCCCGAACCGCCGTGCGCAACCTGCCCGCGACGCGCACCGCGGGATCGGAGTATGCCGATACCACTGTGTCTGCTGGATTGGGGTTGATGATTTGAGCGGTCGCTGAGGATGACGGGCGCGACCGGCTGGCGGAGCGTGGTCAGCCGACGGTCGGCGGGAAGTAGTGGCCGGCGGGGTGCAGAGCTCGGTAGATCCCGGCGGTGAGGTCGACCAGGACGGTGCCTACGGGCGCGGGGTAGCCGTGTCGGATGAGCACCTCCCCGACGTCGAGAACGAGCGCAAGTGAACCGCTCGTCACTTCCGGACAACCAGGGATAGTCGCGTTCGGCGTCAGGGTCCATCTCCGCACCATCCCGCGGCCGCCCGCGCTATGGGTTAGGACGAGACAAGGTTGTGCACCGATCGAACCGCTTCAGGTCGTCCGGCTCGTCCCGCAGCGGCAGAAACGCGGCGAGGAACGCCGCGCGGACTTCGCCGGTGTACTGGGGATCGCGAGAGAGTTCGAGCAGGCAGTCCTCGTACGAGCTGACCTGACGTTTGAGCGCCTTCAGCCGGCGGCGTAGGACGGCGCCCTGGCGGGCTTGCCGAGCCTCGTAGGCGCGTTGTCGATGAGAGCGCCGGCAGTACCGGGCCTGCGGCGGCTCACCGTCGGGGATTGGGCCTTTGCAGTAGCGGCAGATACGTCCCGAGCCCTGTCTCATGCCTTGGCACGGTAACGGCAGGCGTACCCGCGAACGTCCCCAAACGTCACCCGTGACGTATGAGGCAGCTGCGCCCTGAGCGTGCCGACTGTCCGTGGCTGTCCGCGGTGACGGTCGGCACGGCCGCGCGCGACGGTGAAGCCGTCGAGATTGCCCCGAAACTTCTTGCCGTCACCCGTGACGTTTGGGGACGTTCGTGGGTACACCCCGCAGTCATCCTGCCGGCATGACAGCGTCTCGACCCGCCAACTCAACACGTTCGACCTGCTCCGAACGACCGGTCCCGCCACGCGATCACCGGCGGTCGACGGAGTGGTCGCGGTGATCTCGATCAAGATGCTGCGGGCGGGCACCGACCGGGCGGAGTACTACTTGGACCGGGACGCGGAGTGCCACCCATCCGGCTATTACCTCGAGCAGGTCGAACCGGTCGGCCGGTGGTGCGGTCACGGCGCGACCGCGCTCGGACTGGACGGACCGATCACCGGGGCGGACCGGGAAGCGTTCACGCGGCTGCTCGACGGTCAGCTCCCTGACGGCACGCGGGTCGCCGGGCCGGTGCTTCGGCAGGACCCGCACGGCCCAGAGGGTGCGCGGATCGACATCCGCCGCTGCGGGATCGACCTCGTGATGTCGCCGCCGAAGAGCGTCTCGGTGCTCTACGCGCTCGCCGACCCGGCCGCGTCCGCCGCCGTGGTCGCCGCACACGAGAAAGCCGTCGGCGAGGCGCTGACCTACCTGGAACGCAACGCCGGTCACGGGGTTCGCGGCCACCAAGGCGGCGGGAAGCGCGCGACGCGCATCGGCACCGAGGGGCTGGTCGCTGTGGCCTTCACCCACCGGACCTCCCGCGCCGATGACCCGCAACTTCATACCCACCTGGTGGTGGTGAACCTGCTCCACGGGATCGACGGCCAATGGAGCGCGGTCGACTCCCGAGCGATGCACCTGCACGCCCGCACCGCCGGCTGCATCTATCAGGCGACCCTTCGCGGCGAGCTCACCCGCGCGCTCGGGGTCGGCTGGAGCCCGGTACGCCGTGGGGTCGCCGAGATCCTCGGCATCAGCGCTCCCCTGCGCAAAGAGTTCTCCAAACGCCGCGAAGCCATCGACGAGGAGCTCGAACGAACCGGCACCGCTGGACGCAAAGCCGCACAGCGAGCGGCGTATGTCACCCGCCCGGCCAAGAGCCACACCCCGGCGACATCGCTGCAGCACACCTGGAAACAGCGCGCAGACGAAGTCGGGCACCCCGCGGACCAGATCGTGGCGCGCGCCCTTACGCAGACCGCGGCATCGGCATGGCCAGCAATCGAACCGGTCGCCGCTGAGATGTTCGGTCCGAACGGTTTGACGAGCAAGGCAACGTCGTTCGACCGCCGCGACGTGATCCAAGCCCTCACCGAAACACTGCCGGCCGGCGTCGCCGTCAGCGCCGATCGGCTCGAGACAGCCGCGGACCGGCTCCTCACCGATACCGAGGCGATCCCGCTCCTGCAGCCCGCGCAGCGAAACGGTGAACGTCGGTGGTCCACCCGCGAACTGCTGGAAGCCGAGCAGCTCGCACTTCGCATCAGCGACGAGCCAACAGCCATACCAACGATGAGGCGAACCCGCGCCGAGCACGCGGTATCCCGCCACCGGTTGACCACTGAGCAGCGCGAGGTCGTGACCGGCCTGCTCACCTCCGCACGCATGGTCGACGTCGTGATCGGGCCGGCCGGTTCAGGCAAGACCGCGGCCCTGCGCGCCGCCGCCGACGCCTGGCGCGCCAACGGCGTACCGGTCATCGGCTGCTCACTCGCCGCGATCACCGCTCGACGGCTCGAAGCAGCCACTGGCGCGCCCTGCGCCTCGATCGCCCGGACCCTCGCCGACATCGACCGCACCGACCCGACCACGGGCGAACCTGCTGGCCTTGCCCACAACACGGTCGTCCTGGTCGACGAAGCATCCATGGTCGGCACCCGTCAGTACCTGCGGCTGGCCACCCGCGTAAGCGATGCCGGCGGCAAGGTCGTGCTCGTCGGTGATCCAGCGCAGCTCTCCGAGGTCGACGCCGGAGGCACCTTCAGCGCTCTCGCCCGCCGGCGGGAAGCGCTGTCGCTGACCGGTAACCAGCGGCAGAGCTCAGGGTGGGAACGCAAGGCGCTGGTCGCCTTGCGCACTGGCGACATCGACGATGCGCTGATGGCGTACCTCACTCACGACCGGGTCCACGTGCACGTCACCCCCAGCCGGACCCGCCAGCAGCTCTCCGCCGACTACCTTGCCCACCGTGCGAAGCACGGGGATCCGTACGCCGTCATCGCTCTCGCCTGCGGTCGCCGTGACGTCGCCCGGCTCAACAGCGCGATTCGTCGACAGCTCCAATCCTCCGGTCAGGTTGGACCTGACGCCGTTATCGTCGCTGGCGTTCTCAGTGACCGTGGCTACGCGAATGGGGACCTTGTCGTCGTCACCCGCAACGATCATCGGACCGGACTGCTCAACGGCACCCGAGCCACCGTCACCCACGCCGACCCGGCGCAGATGTCGCTGCGGACCGAAGGCGGCGAACATGTGACGGTCCCGACCAGCTGGGCGGGCGAGCACCTTGACCACGGGTATGCGATGACCGTCCACAAAGCCCAAGGCCTCACCACCGGCGTCGCGCTTCTCTATGGCACTGTGGCGCTTTGCCAGCAAGCCGGGTACGTCGCACTGTCCCGCGGCCGCGACGCGAACCATCTCTATACGACCCTCGTCGATCTGCAGCCCGACGGCTCGCGCGTCGAAATCGATGCTGCATACGAACGTCGCGGCCCCGACCCGGCCGCGGTCACGCGTTCGCTTACCGAGCACCTCGGCTATGGCCGGAGGCACACTCTCGCCAGCGACCAGACACCGGTCTATCGCCAAGACCCTTACGTCCCTGCGTACAGAATGCTCGAGCCGCAGGGATCGCGCGCTCCGGGAATCGGCCGATCTCGATGAGTACCGACCCGACTCCCAGGCCAGCACTTGAGTTGTACACGATTCCGGAGGCAGCCGAGTTACTCCGCGTTCCGCAAGGCTGGCTGCGAAAGAAGGTGTCGGCAGGTGCCGTCCCGCATACTCGTCTTGGCAAGCACGTCCGCTTCACGGGGGATCATCTTCGTCAGATTGTGCACGACGGCGACGAATCGACCACAACAGTGCCAAACATAAGGCGCGGAGGGGTGAGCCCACGGGCCCGAAGGCGTCGTCCTATGGCGGCGAGCCCTTGATCGAGGTGCGCTCCTCAATGACGACGACCGATCAGGCAGAGCTCGACACCCTTGTTCACCACCGGATAACCGGGCGCGAGGGGTGACTCAACGAGCCGAGTTAGCGCTATCCGAATCTCGTGCTGAACGTCTAGCGGAGTCGAACTCCACTCCGCCTGCACTCTCTGGAAGTACCGCTGGTAGGACGGCGCACCACCCATCGCGGCGTTGTCTACCACCGGAAATAGCGACGGGGCTAGGAAGTGACAGAACTTTGAGGTAAAAACCGGCGATTGGACGCCCTTAATTGGTGCGACTGCAGTCGGGAATGCAGCGACCTCAGCCCACGTCACCTTCGCGATGTCGAGATGAAAGTACGGCGACACCGAGGTCTGCCAAGCTCGCGCGAGATCGGGAAATGCGGCCTCAGCGTTTGCGGTGAGTTCGGCATGGGTCTTACCGCGGGTCGCCACCCACCGCTGCAGCCGAGGTAAGAACGTTTGCCACCACTGTGCAGTGAAGTTGCCCTGCGGGTTCTCCTCGGACAGTTGCCGGTAGAACTCATTGTGGAAGTCTTGGTTCCACTTCGGCCGACGTCGCCAGTACTTGACGCCGCGTTCAAGCTCGGCGATCGACAGCGCCACGACTTGTCCTTCGCAATCTAGAGCGCACCGCTCTTTGGCGGGTCTTCCACCACGTGCAGGAACCAGTCTCGTCCATCGTCGTCCCAGACGAGATCAGCAAGCGGCACCCACTCGGTAGTAGCCGGCTCAAGACAACCGGCGCAACTCGGGACTGGGGCTGTGTTGAAGATGAACAGCCTCTGACAGCCGCAGCCGAGGCACATCAGAAGCGCGGGACCGTCGGTCGGTTCCCCGGGCACCCCTACGACCGTGGTCATGCGGATTCTTCGCCAGTGAATAGCTCTGCGGCTTCGACGCTGCCTTGCCGGGTAACCGTCACAACCTGACGGCCACCGAGCGCTCGTTCGATGGCGATGTCAGCTACCTCATGTGTTTGAAAGAGCAATCCGCCGTACACGTCGACCGTGATCTGGATGCTCTTGTGGCCGAGCCGCTTTTGGATCACCGGCAGCGGCACTCCAGCTGAGATCAGCCAGGCGGCGTGGGCGTGACGCAGATCGTGGAACCGCGGTGTCTTCGCAAGGCCCTTCGCCTGTGCCGCTTTGATCGCTCGCTGCCATCGACTCTCGTACCAGTTGCCCTGATCCAAACGACCACCCCGCGGCGCACCGAACACGAGGTCGTCCGGACCACGTCCAACGACGGCACGATCGAACGCAGCAACGACTAGCGGCGCAAGCGTGATCCGGCGCCGCGACTCACGAGTCTTCGGTTTGCCGAGGTAGAAGCGGCCATGTTGCTCGAGCGCGAACTCGCCTCGTCCGTTACTCTTCCACGCCCGCCGCACCGTCAACGTCGCCGGCGTGCTGTCCACGTCCAGGTCCTTGACCTTCAACGCCGTCAGCTCACCCCATCGCAAGCCTGTGCCGACCGCCGCCGTCAGGAAGTCGCGGTCGGACTCATTCATGCACAGCCGAAGCAGCGAGAACTCCGGCTCGGTCAGAAAGACCTTGTCGTCGTCATCCTCGGTGTCGTCGTCGATCGGCGGGAGCTTCACACCCTCGCACGGGTTGCGCGTCATCAGCCCTTTCTCAACAGCGCTCTTGAAGACCGCGGCGAGCAGGCCGTGGTAATTCGCGATCGTCTTCGGACTCGCGCCAGCCTTGCGCCGAGCGACGATCCAGTCGCGGTCGTCGTCGCTCGTGATGTTCTCCACGGTCGGCGCGACGTTCTTGATCCGAGTCAGCCACTCGTTCAAGTACTTCAGCTGCTGGACATATTTGGTCTGGGTGTCCGGGCCAGCGCTCGTCAGCCGCCGCACATACGCCGTACCGAACTCCAAGAACGGGTGCTCGACGACAGGTCGATCGTCTTCCAGCGGCGAGCCGAACCCGACACCCTTGATCCAGCCGTCGGGCCATCGCTGTCCGTGAGCGTCGACGAGGGCCTGGAACCTCAACGCCGCCCGGTTGTCGGCGAACGTCTCCGACTGCCAGGGCGCTCCACGCCGGCCGCCGAGGAGCCATTGCACCTTGTAGGTGCGGTCACCTGACTTGTGTTTGCGAACGACCACAGTCGCCATGTCGGCCTCCAAGATCAACGGTTATGCCGTCGTTATGCCTTGGAAGCGAACGTAGAGCGGGCATGCGACAGAAACCGCAGGTCGACCTGCGTTTTCATGCGGTGGGCGAGGGGGGAGTTGAACCCCCACGTCCTTACGGACACACGGACCTGAAC
>CAYNDD010000112.1:1286-10239 GCA_964395425.1 uncultured Frankiaceae bacterium | reverse complement strand
GAGATGACCTACCTCTACCAGGACGGCGCCGACTACGTCTTCATGGACGTCGACAGCTACGAGCAGATCCACGTCCCGCCGGCCGCGGTCGGCGATGCCAAGGACTATCTCCTCGAGAACACCAACGCGACGGTCGCGATGCACGACGGAGTCGTCCTCTACGTCGAGCTGCCGGCATCGGTGGAGCTGCTGATCACCTACACCGAGCCCGGGATGCAGGGTGACCGGTCGACCGGCGGGACCAAGCCGGCGACCCTGGAGACCGGCGTGACCGTGCAGGTGCCGTTGTTCGTCGTACAGGGCGAGAAGGTCAAGGTCGACACCCGGGACGGCCGTTACATCAGCCGCGTCAGCAGTTAGTCGCAGTGGCCGCACGGAGCAAGGCCCGCAAACGCGCGATCGACGTCCTGTTCGAGGCCGATGTGCGGTCGGTCGACCCGCGCGACACCCTGACCGCCTGGGTCGAGCGAGCCGATCCGCCGGTGCCCGAGTACTCCCGCGAGCTCGTGGACGGTGTCGTCGCGCACCAGCCGAAGATCGACGAGGTCCTCTCGGCGTACGCCCAGGACTGGACGCTGGAGCGGATGCCGCCGGTCGACCGTGCCGTGCTGCGACTGGCGTTGTTCGAGCTGTTGTGGTGCGACTCGGTCCCGGACGCGGTGGTCATCGACGAGGCGGTCGAGCTGGCCAAGTCGCTGTCCACCGAGGCCTCGCCAGGCTTCGTGAACGGAGTGCTCTCGCGGGTCCTGCGTGACGGCGTACCGGTGTGACCGACCGCGGCTGATACTGTGCGAATCAGCAACACCTGCCGTCCTTTAACCCCGTCCCGTGAGGCGGAGAAGGAGGTGCCGCGATGGCGGCTGCCCCTCGCCACGTCGCCAGTGCCACTGCCGGATTGCCGGCCGACCCCCCGGACGTGACGAGCGATCTCTCGATCGTCCGCACGGTCCTCGACGCCACGGATCTCAGCCGGGCGCTCACCCGGATCTCGCACGAGATCGTCGAGCGCAACCATGGGGCCGACGACCTCGTGGTGCTCGGGATCCCCACCAGAGGCGTCCCGCTGGCCCGGCGAATCGCCGCCCAGATCGCCACGATCGAGTCCGGCCCGGTCCCGGTCGGAGCGCTGGACACCACGATGTATCGCGACGACCTGCGGCTGCGCGGGGTGCGTGCCCTCGAGCTGACCGAGATCCCGGTCGAAGGCGTCGACGGCCGGACCGTCGTCCTGGTCGACGACGTGCTCTTCTCCGGCCGGACGATCCGGGCCGCGCTCGATGCGCTGTCCGATCTCGGCCGGCCGCGCGCCGTACAGCTCGCCGTGCTCATCGACCGCGGCCACCGGGAGCTTCCGATCCGGGCCGACTATGTCGGCAAGAACCTGCCGACCGCACTCACCGAGACCGTCCACGTGCAGCTCGCCGAGCACGACGGTCGGGATGCGGTCCTGCTCAAACCCGCCGACCAGCCGCGAGCCGCCGGATCGCCGGCTGTCGAGGAGGCCGGCCGATGAACCGCCATCTGCTCTCCGCCGGTGACCTGTCGCGCGACGACGCGCTGCTGGTGCTCGATACCGCCGCCGAGATGGACGCTGCACTCGCCGGCCGCAGCATCAAGAAGCTGCCCACGCTGCGCGGTCGCACGGTCGTCAACCTGTTCTTCGAAGACTCCACTCGCACCCGCACCTCGTTCGAGGTCGCCGCGAAGCGGCTTTCCGCGGATGTCATCAACTTCGCGGCAAAGGGTTCGAGTGTGAGCAAGGGGGAGTCGCTGAAGGACACCGCGCTGACCCTCGAGGCGATGGGTTCGGACGCGGTGGTGGTGCGGCACGGCGCGAGCGGCGCGCCGCACCGGCTTGCACACTGGATTCGCGGCAGCGTGGTCAATGCCGGCGACGGTACCCACGAGCATCCGACCCAGGCGCTACTCGACGCGTACACCATGCGGCGCCGGACCGGTCGGCTGGAAGGGCTCAATGTCGCCATCGTCGGCGACGTCCTGCACTCGCGGGTCGCGCGGAGCAACGTCCTGTTGCTGTCGACGCTCGGCGCCGACGTCACGGTGATCGCACCGCCTACGTTGCTGCCGGTCGGCGTATCGGTGTGGCCGTGTGCGGTCTCCTACGACCTCGATGCGGTGCTGCCCAAGGCCGACGTCGTGATGATGCTTCGGGTCCAGCACGAGCGGATGCAGGGCGGATTCTTCCCGACCACCCGCGAATACTCGCGCCGCTACGGCCTCGACGCGCAACGGATGGCGCTGCTGCCCGACGACGCGATCGTGATGCATCCGGGCCCGATGAACCGCGGCGTGGAGATCGCCGCGGAGGTCGCCGACAGCGTCCGCTCGACCATCGTCGAACAAGTGGCCAACGGAGTCTCGGTGCGGATGGCGGTGCTCTATCTCTTGTTAGGCGGCCAGACCGAGATCGATCCGGCCGCGAGCGACGGGAGCGCGGCATGAGCGGCGGCGGCGCGTGGGTGATCGAGGGCGTTCGGCCGATCGGTGGCGACCCGGTCTCGCTGTACGTCGACGGCGGGCACCTGGTCGATGAGCGACCGACCGGCGCGCAGGTCATCGATGCCGACGGGCTGATCGCGCTGCCGGGTTTGGTCGACCTGCACACGCACCTGCGCGAACCAGGTCGTGAGGACGCGGAGACGGTCGAGACCGGCACGAGGGCGGCTGCGCTCGGCGGCTTTACCGCGGTGCACGCGATGGCGAACACCGACCCGGTTGCCGACGTCGCGGGTGTCGTCGAGCAGGTGTGGCGCCTTGGCGAAGCCGCCGGTTACTGCGACGTCCGTCCGGTCGGCGCGGTCACGCTCGGCCTGGCCGGCCAGCGACTCGCCGAGCTCGGGGCGATGGCGGACTCGGCGGCGCAGGTCCGGGTCTTCTCCGACGACGGCAACTGTGTGCACGACCCATTGCTGATGCGCCGGGCGCTGGAGTACGTGAAGGCCTTCGACGGCGTGATCGCCCAGCATGCCCAGGAGCCGCGGCTCACCGAGGCCGCCCAGATGAACGAAGGCGACCAGTCCGGCGTACTCGGCCTGGCCGGCTGGCCCGCGGTTGCCGAGGAGGCGATCATCGCGCGGGACTGCCTGCTGGCAGCGCACGTCGGGTCGCGGGTGCACTTCTGCCATGTGTCGACCGCCGGCTCGGTCGAGCTGGTCCGCTGGGCCAAGGGCAAGGGCTGGGACGTCACGGCCGAGGTCACGCCCCATCACCTGCTGCTCACCGACGACCTGGTCAGCTCCTACGACCCGGTCTTCAAGGTCAACCCGCCGTTGCGGACCGAGACCGACGTGATGGCGCTGCGCGCGGCGCTCGCCGACGGCACGATCGACGCGGTCGCGACCGATCACGCACCACATGCGTTGGAGGACAAGGAAACCGAGTGGGCCGCGGCCGCGTTCGGCATGACCGGCCTTGAGACCGCGCTGTCGGTGGTCGCCGCCTCGATGGTCGACACCGGGCTGCTCGACTGGGCCGGGGTGGCGGACCGGATGAGCACCCGGCCGGCGCGGATCGGGCGGCTGTCGCGGCACGGCCAGCCGCTGGTGCCGGGCTCAGCGGCCAATCTTGTGCTCATCGATCCCGCGGCCCGCTGGACCGTCGATCCGAGCATGTCCGTGAGTCGCAGCCGCAACACCCCGTTCGCCGGCCGCGAGCTCCCGGCCCGGGTGGTCGCGACCTTCCTGCGGGGCCGGGCGACCGTGCTCGACGGCAAGCCGGCATGACCACACCTGCGGACCGCGCGTGACTCTCGCGACTAAGACCGTGCTCGTCGACCCGCACCCGTTCTGGGGCGGGTGGGTGGTCGGGCTCATTGCCGCACTGCTGTTCCTCGGTTTCGCCGCTTGGATCGTCGTCCAGCGGGTCCGTCACGGTCGCGGCGGCGACGATGACTGAGCCCGCGATCCTGGTGCTCGAGGACGGCCGGACCTTCCGGGGTGCGGCGTACGGCGCCCGCGGCGAAACCTTCGGCGAGGCGGTGTTCACCACCGCCATGACCGGTTACCAGGAGACCCTCACCGATCCGTCGTACCACCGCCAGGTCGTGATCCAGACCGCTCCCCAGATCGGCAACACCGGTGTCAACGACGACGACCCCGAGTCGGGCCGGATCTGGGTGTCGTGCTACGTCGTCCGCAACCCGGCCCGTGTCCCGAGCAACTGGCGATCGAGGCGCAGCCTCGATGTCGAGCTGGAGACCCAGGGAGTGGTCGGGATCAGCGGCGTCGACACCCGGGCGCTGACCCGGCATCTGCGCGAGCTCGGCGCGATGCGGGTCGGGGTGAGCAGCGTCGAGACCGACCCGGCGGCGTTGCGCGAGCGGGTGCTGGCCAGCCCCGGCATGGCCGGCGCGGACCTTGCCGGCGAGGTGACCACCGCCGAGCCGTACATCTGTAAGGCGGTCGGCCAGCGCCGCTTCACGGTGGCCGCGATGGACCTCGGGATCAAGGCGTCGACGCCGCGCGCACTGGCCGAGCGCGGGTGCGAGGTGCACGTGCTGCCCTGCACCTCATCGGCCGCCGACCTGCTCTCGGTTGACCCGGACGGCGTGTTCTTCTCCAACGGTCCGGGCGACCCGGCGACCGCCGACGGCCCGGTTGCGGCCGCGCGCGGTGTGCTCGGCGTCAAGCCGGTGTTCGGGATCTGCTTCGGCAACCAGGTGCTCGGCCGTGCCCTCGGTTTCGGCACGTACAAGCTTCCGTTCGGGCATCGCGGGGTCAACCAGCCGGTGCAGGACCGGATCACCGGGCGGATCTCGATCACCAGCCACAACCACGGATTCGCGGTGGATGCGCCGACCGACCGGCCGACCGCGACCGACTTCGGGCGGGTCGAGGTCAGCCACGTCGATCTCAATGACGGAGTCGTCGAGGGCCTGCGCTGTCTCGACGTACCGGCCTTCTCGGTGCAGTACCACCCGGAGGCCGCACCCGGCCCGCACGACGCGGTCGACCTGTTCGACGCGTTCGTCGCGATGATGGCGGCGACCTGATGCCTCGTCGCACCGACATCCACAGTGTCCTCGTGATCGGATCCGGACCGATCGTGATCGGTCAGGCCTGCGAGTTCGACTACTCCGGCACCCAGGCCTGCCGGGTGTTGCGCGAGGAAGGCCTGCGGGTCAGCCTGATCAACTCGAACCCGGCGACGATCATGACCGATCCCGAGTTCGCCGACGCGACCTACATCGAGCCGATCACCCCGGAGTACGTCGAAAAGGTCATCGCGCAGGAGCGGCCCGACGGCCTGCTGGCGACCCTGGGCGGGCAGACCGCACTCAACGTGACGGTCGCGCTGCACCAGCGCGGGGTCCTTCAGCGCTACGGCGTGGAGTTGCTCGGCGCATCGATCGACGCGATCCATGCCGGCGAGGACCGGCAGCGGTTCAAGGCGGTGTGCGACGTGATCGGCGCGGACTACCCGCACAGCCGGATCGTGCGGACCGTGGCCGAGGCACTCGAGGTCGCGGCGGAGCTGACGTACCCGCTCGTGCTGCGGCCGTCGTTCACCCTCGGCGGCTCCGGCTCGGGCTTCGCCTCGGACGAAGGCGAGCTGCGGGCGATGATCGCGGCCGGGCTCGACGCCAGCCCGGTGCACGAGGTCCTGGTCGAGCAGAGCGTGCTCGGCTGGAAGGAGTTCGAGCTCGAGGTCATGCGCGACCGCAAGGACAACTGCGTCGTGGTCTGCTCGATCGAGAACCTGGATCCGATGGGTGTGCACACCGGCGACAGCATCACCGTCGCCCCCGCGATGACCCTTACCGACCGTGAATACCAGCAGATGCGCGACATGGCGTTCGCCGTGATCCGTGAGGTCGGGGTGGAGACCGGCGGCTCGAACATCCAGTTCGCGGTCGACCCGGCGACCGGCCGGCAGGTCGTCATCGAGATGAACCCGCGGGTGTCGCGATCGAGTGCGCTCGCCAGCAAGGCGACCGGGTTCCCGATCGCAAAGATCGCGGCCAAGCTGGCGCTGGGTTACACCCTGGACGAGATCCCGAACGACATCACCGAGAAGACCCCGGCCAGCTTCGAGCCGAGCCTCGACTACGTCGTGGTGAAGATTCCCCGGTTTGCCTTCGAGAAGTTCCCGGGAGCGGACACCACTCTCACGACCCACATGAAGAGCGTGGGCGAGGTCATGGCGCTCGGCCGGAGCTTTCCGGAGGCCCTGCAGAAGGCGGCCCGGTCGCTCGAGGCCAAGGGTGCCGAACTCGACTTCGCCGCACCGGTCGGGGACCGTGCCGAATGGATCGGTCGGGCCGCGCGACCCCACGATCGTCGGTTGCAGGCGGTCGTCCAGGCGATCCGGGCCGGCGCGACCGTCGACGAGCTGTTTGCCGCGACCGGGATCGATCCCTGGTTCCTCGACCAGCTCGGATTGCTCAACGAGATCGCGGGCGATCTGCGCGCGGCTCCTCAACTCGACGAAGCGACGCTGCGGTCCGCGAAACAGCATGGCTTCTCCGACCTGCAGATCGCGGCGATCCGTGGCGGGATCAGTGAGGCCGACGTTCGCCGGCTCCGCCACGCCCTCGGAGTGCGGCCGGTGTTCAAGACCGTCGACACCTGCGCGGCCGAGTTCGGCGCACGCACGCCGTACCACTACTCGTCGTACGACGAGGAGGACGAGGTCGAGCCGAGCAGTCGCCCGAAGGTCCTGATTCTGGGCAGCGGCCCGAACCGGATCGGGCAAGGGGTGGAGTTCGACTACTCCTGCGTGCATGCCTGTTACGCCCTGCACGACGCCGGTTTCGACACCGTGATGGTCAACTGCAACCCGGAGACCGTCTCGACCGACTACGACACCTCCGACCGGCTCTATTTCGAGCCGTTGACCTTGGAGGACGTGCTCGAAGTCGTCGCCGCGGAGCAGCGCAGCGGCGAGGTCGTCGGCGTCGTGGTGCAGCTCGGCGGCCAGACCCCACTCGGGCTCGCCCAGCCGCTCAAGGACGCCGGCGTCCGGATCGTGGGGACCTCGCCCGAGGCGATCCACCTGGCCGAGGAACGCGGCGCATTCGGCCGGGTGCTGGCCGCGGCCGGCCTGACCGCGCCGAAGCACGGCACCGCGCGCTCCTTCGCCGAGGCGGTCGCGATCGTGCACGGGATCGGCTACCCGGTGCTGGTCCGGCCCTCCTACGTCCTGGGCGGTCGCGGGATGGAGATCGTCTACGACGACGACACCCTGCGCGACTACATCGACCGCGCCACCGAGGTCAGCCCCGAGCACCCGGTGCTGGTCGACCGGTTCCTCGACGATGCCATCGAAGTCGACGTCGATGCGCTGTACGACGGTGTCGAGCTGTTCCTCGGCGGGGTGATGGAGCACATCGAGGAGGCCGGCATCCACTCCGGGGACTCGGCCTGCGCGCTCCCGCCGATCACCCTCGGCCGGGCCGACGTCGCCCGGATCCGCGAGGCCACCGAGGCGATCGCGATCGGGGTCGGTGTGCACGGGCTGCTCAACGTCCAGTTCGCGCTCGCCGGCGATGTCCTCTACGTCCTCGAGGCAAACCCGCGGGCCAGCCGCACAGTGCCGTTCGTCGCGAAGGCGACCGCGGTGCCGCTCGCGAAGGCGGCCGCCCGGGTCATGCTCGGCGCGACGATCGCCGAGCTGCGCGCCGAGGGCATGCTGCCCGACGGCGACGGTGCCGATCTTCCGCTCGACGCGCCGATCTGCGTGAAGGAAGCGGTTCTGCCGTGGAACCGGTTCAGCGGAGTCGACACGGTGCTCGGCCCGGAGATGAAGTCGACCGGCGAGGTCATGGGCATCGACGCCGGCTTCGGCACCGCGTTCGCCAAGTCCCAGGAAGCGGCGTACGGCGGGCTGCCCACCAAGGGCCGGATCTTCGTGTCGGTGGCCGATCGGGACAAGCGCCATCTGATCTTCCCGGCGAAGCGGCTGGCCGACCTCGGGTTCGAGGTGCTCGCCACCGGGGGCACCGCCGAGGTGCTGCGCCGCAACGGGGTGCCATCGACCGTGGTCCGCAAGATCTCCGACGGCCCCGGTCCGGACGGCGAGCCGACAATCGTCGATCGGATCCTCGCCGGCGAGGTGGATCTGATCGTCAACACGCCGTTCGGCAACTCCGGGCCGCGCCTGGACGGATACGAGATCCGGACCGCCGCGGTGGTGAGGGGCATACCGTGTTTGACCACGGTGCAAGCGCTCGGCGCCGCCGTGCAGGGCATCGAGGCGCTGCGCGGTGGTGAGGTTGGCGTCGCGCCGCTGCAGCGCCATCATGCGGTGATCAACGCCGACCGGGCCAGCCGGGCCGCGGACCGAGACACCCAGAACCCGAGGAGTGAAGCCTGATGCCGGTGCAGGTCAAGGGCGAGGTGCTGAGCGTCAAGCCGATCGGCGACTACTACTCGATGACGATCGTCGCGTCCGGCATCGCGGAGAACGCCCGGCCGGGCCAGTTCGTCGCGGTGTCGGTCGGCGGGCCGGAAGGCAGCACCCTGCTGCGCCGGGCGTTCTCGATCTACCAGGTCCGCGAGACCGGCGTCTACGGCGGCACGGTGGAGTTCATCTTCTCGGTCACCGGCAAGGGCACCGCGTGGCTGTCGCGCCAGCGGTCGTACGACCCGATCGACGTCGTCGGTCCGCTCGGCCGGCCCTTCGCGCTGCCGCGCGAGCCGGCGAACTGCGTCCTGGTCGGCGGCGGATACGGCTCGGCGCCGTTGTTCATGCTGGCCGATGCCTTGCGAACCCGCGGCTGCCGGATCGACGCGGTGCTGGGCGCCTCGACCGGCGACCGGATGTTCGGCGCGCTCGACGCCAAGCGGATGGCGGCGAGCGTGGCGTTCACCACCGACGACGGTTCGTACGGCGAGAAGGGAAAGGTGTCGGACGTGTTGCCCGACGTCATCGACCGGGTGCACGCCGATGTGGTCTATGCGTGTGGTCCGATGCCGATGCTCGAGGCCGTGCA
>CAYNDD010000112.1:0-1186 GCA_964395425.1 uncultured Frankiaceae bacterium | reverse complement strand
GATCCGGTCTTCACCGCCTCGGGCTGCGCGGCTTCCGGCCAGGAGCTCGCCCCGTTCAATGACCTGACCGCGATCGGTGGTGTCGTCACCAAGTCGATCCAGCTCACCGCGCGGGCGGGTCGGGCGACGCCGCGGATGGCGGAGACGCCGAGCGGGATGCTCAACTCGATCGGGTTGCAAGGCCCGGGCGTCGACGTGTTCATCAAGCGTGACCTGGCCTGGCTCGAGGAGCACGGCGTCCGTGCCGTGGTCTCGATCGCCGGCTCGACCATCGAGGACTACGGCAAGCTGGCCGGCAAGCTGCGGGGCAAGCCCCTGGCGATGGTCGAGGTCAACATCTCCTGCCCCAACGTCGAGGACCGCGGCCAGGTCTTCGCGTGTGACGCCAGCGCAGCCGCCGCCGTCGTCGCGGCGGTACGACGCGGCACGGCATCCGGAGTGCCGGTGTTCGCCAAGCTTTCGCCCGACGTGACCGACCTGGTGTCGATCGCCACAGCCTGCGTCGACGCCGGCGCATCCGGCCTCACCCTCATCAACACCACGCTGGGCATGGTCATCGACACCAAGACCATGCGCCCCGCCCTCGCCGGAGTCACCGGCGGCCTGTCCGGCCCGGCCATCCGGCCCCTGGCGCTGCGCTGCGTCTGGCAGGTGCACCAGGCGCTGCCCGACATTCCGATCGTCGGGGTCGGCGGGATTCGGACCGGCCTCGACGCCCTGCAGTTCATCCTGGCCGGCGCGAGTGCGGTGCAGGTGGGCACCGTGATCTTCCACGACCCAGGGGCACCGGCCCGGGTGTCCCGCGAGCTGCGGGAAGCCCTCGCGGCCCGCGGAATGGATCGGCTGGAGCAGGCGATCGGGCTCGGTCACCGCCCGCCCGACATGATGGTTCCCGAGGCTCCGGAGCCGCTCGGTGCCGAGCTTTCCCCGGCCGAGCCCGAGTCGTACCCGGGGTACCCGCCCGGTTACGAATCGGGCTACGACACCAGCTACGAGGACGAGGCCATGCGGCTGACGGAGGACGCCTAGTGACCGGCAGTGGTGGCCGCGCGCCGATCGCGGTTGCCCTCGACACCGCCGACCTCGACACCGCACTTGCCTGGGCGGGCGCGGTTGCTCCCCATGTGTCGTGTCTGAAGGTCGGCCTCGAGTTGTTCTGCGCGTACGGCCTGACCGCGGCCGACCA
>CAYNDD010000111.1:0-10286 GCA_964395425.1 uncultured Frankiaceae bacterium | reverse complement strand
TCGAGCCAATGCTCGGCCTGCATCCGTTCGAGCCACATCCGCAGCCGCGGGCGACCTTCGGTCTCGACCAGCTCCTCGTACGACGGGCCGTCACCGCGGGAGGGCTTGAGCCCCCACTGGCCCAGAAACGTTGCGCGCTCGTCGAGCAGCGCGGCGTACTCGGCCAGTGCGATGCCCTTGCTCACTCGATCGCCCCAGAACGGAGGGGTCGGGATCGGGTTGTCGGTGGCGACGTCGGAGCGGGCCGGCATGTCTTCCGGCGCGACCTCCTTGAGCGAGCTGACCCGGGCGGCGACGCGACGCGCGCGCGGCTCGGGCAGAGTGGCTCCCGGCTCGCCCCGCTTGACCGCCATCACCGCATCCATCAGGCGGAGTCCCTCGAACGCGTCGCGGGCATAGCGCACCTCGCCGACGTACATCTGGGCCAGGTCGACCTCGACGTAGGCGCGGGTCAGTGCGGCGCCGCCGAGCAGGACCGGCCAGCGCGCACCGAGCCCTCGGGAGTTCATCTCCTCGAGGTTCTCCTTCATGATCACGGTGCTCTTGACCAGCAGGCCGCTCATCCCGATCGCGTCGGCCCGATGCTCGTGCGCAGCGTCGAGGATCGCCGAGATCGGCTGTTTGATCCCGAGGTTGACCACGTTGTAGCCGTTGTTGCTCAGGATGATGTCGACGAGGTTCTTGCCGATGTCGTGGACGTCGCCGCGCACGGTCGCCAGCACGATCGTGCCCTTGCCGGCCTCGTCGGTCTTCTCCATGTGTGGCTCGAGATAGCCGACCGCGGCCTTCATCACCTCGGCCGACTGCAGGACGAATGGCAGCTGCATCTGCCCCGAGCCGAACAGCTCACCGACCACCCGCATACCCTCGAGCAGGTAGTCGTTGATGATGTCGAGCGGTGCCTTGCCCGAAGCCATCGCCGCCTCGAGGTCCGGCTCGAGCCCCTTGCGCTCGCCGTCGATCACCCGTCGCGCGAGCCGCTCGCTCAACGGCAGTGCCGCCAACTCCTCCGCGCGCGACTGCCGGGCCGCGGCCGGATCGACGCCCTCGAACAGGTCGAGGAAGCGGGTCAGCGGGTCGTAACCGGGTTGGTCGTCGGTTGCCGGCCGGCGGCGGTCGTAGACGAGGTCGAGCGCCACCTCGCGCTGCTCGTCGGGGATTCGCGCGACCGGAAGGATCTTGGAGGCGTGCACGATCGCGGAGTCGAGACCGGCCTTGGTGCACTCGTGCAGGAACACCGAGTTGAGCACCTGCCGGGCCGCCGGGTTGAGGCCGAACGAGACGTTCGACAGGCCGAGCGTGGTCTGCACGTCTGGATACAGCCGCTTCAGCTCGCGGATCGCATTGATCGTCTCGATCCCGTCGCGGCGGGTCTCCTCCTGGCCGGTCGCGATCGGGAAGGTCAGGCAGTCGACCAGGATGTCGCCGACGTCGAGCCCCCAACTGGTCGTCAGGTCCTCGATCAGCCGGGTCGCGACCCGGACCTTCCACTCCGCGGTCCGGGCCTGGCCCTCCTCGTCGATGGTGAGGGCCACGACCGCCGCGCCGTGCTCGCGCACCAAGGGCATCATGCGGGCGATCCGCGAGGTCGGACCGTCGCCGTCCTCGTAGTTGACCGAGTTGACGACGCTTCGCCCGCCGAGGCACTCGAGCCCGGCTTCGATCACCGCTGGCTCGGTGGAGTCGAGCACCAGCGGCAACGTCGACGCGGTGGCGAACCGGAACGCCACCTCGTGCATGTCCTCGGCGCCGTCCCGGCCGACGTAGTCGACGCAGACATCCAGCAGGTGCGCGCCGTCACGGGTCTGCTCCCGCGCGATCTCGACGCAGGCCTCCCACTCGCCCGAGAGCATCGCCTCACGAAACGCCTTGGAACCGTTGGTGTTGGTGCGCTCGCCGATCGTGAGGTACGTCGTGTCCTGGCGGAACGGCACGGTCTGATAAAGGCTCGCCGCGCCGCGCTCGGGTCGGGGCCGGCGCGCGGTGACCTCGCGGCCGCCGACGCGCTCGACCACTTGCCGGATGTGTTCGGGAGTCGTCCCGCAGCAGCCGCCGACCAGCGAGAGACCGAAGTCGCGGGTGAACACCTCGTGCGCGTCCGCGAGCTGCGCCGGGGTGAGCGGGTAGCGCGCACCCGTGGCGGTCAGCTCAGGAAGCCCGGCGTTCGGCATGCAGGACAGGCCCACCTTGGCGTGCCGCGACAGGTAGCGCAGGTGCTCGCTCATCTCGTTGGGGCCGGTCGCGCAGTTCAGCCCGATCAGGTCGATGCCGAGCGGCTCGAGCGCGGTCAGCGCGGCGCCGATCTCGCTGCCGAGCAGCATCGTGCCGGTGGTCTCGACGGTCACCTGGACGAACAGCGGCAGCTTGATCCCTAGTGCGGTGAACGCCCGCCGGGCGCCGTTGATCGCCGCCTTGGTCTGCAACAGGTCCTGGCTGGTCTCGACGAGTACGGCGTCGACCCCGCCGATGATCATGCCGTCGACCTGGGCCTGATAGGCGTCGCGCAGCGCGGCGTACCGGACGTGGCCGAGGGTCGGCAGCTTAGTGCCGGGGCCGACCGAGCCGATCACCCACCGCGGGTGGTCGGCGGTCGACCAACCGTCGGCCACCTCGCGCGCCAACCGGGCACCCGCCTCGGCCAGCGGGTGGATCCGGTTGGCGATGTCGTACTCCCCCAGGTTGGCCAGGTTGGCACCGAAGGTGTTGGTCTCCACCAGGTCGCAGCCGACCGAGAAGTAGGCGTCGTGGATCCCGCGGACGACGTCTGGACGGGTGTCGTTGAGGACCTCGTTGCATCCCTCGTGGCCCTCGAAGTCGTCGAGGCTGAGGTCGTAGCTCTGGAGCATCGTTCCCATCGCCCCGTCAGCGACGAGGACCCGCTCCTGCAGTGCCTGAAGCAATGCGGCGGGTGAGAGGCGCTGAGCGGGACTCGACATCTTGCTCAAGTCTAACGGCGGCAGCGGGTCTCAGCGCGCTGATTTCGGCTCGCCCGAGCGGCCGACCGGGGTCGGTCATGACCCGGCATACGCTGGCGACGTGGCGGACGGTCGCGGCGCGAGCAACGGGCGCCGAATGATGATCGCGGCGTTCGAGGGCTGGAACGATGCCGCTGATGCCGCGACCAGTGCGATCGAGCACCTCGAGCGGGAATGGAACGTCACGCCCTTCGCGGCGATCGATCCCGAGGACTACTACGACTACCAAGTGAACCGGCCGACGGTGCGGCTGGTCGACGGGGTGTCGCGCCGGATCGACTGGCCGACCACCCGGCTCGGCCTCGCCCGGGCCGGCGAGACCGAGGTCGTGCTGATCCGCGGGCTCGAGCCGAACATGCGGTGGCGGGCGTTCTGCGAGGAGCTCACCGACTTCGCCGACGAGCTCGACGTCGACCGGGTCGTCTGCCTCGCGGCCTTGTTGGCCGATGTGCCGCACACCCGGCCGATCGACATCAACGGTTCGGCCTCGGACGAACCGACCGCCTCCGCACTCGGGTTGACGCGATCCCGCTACGAAGGCCCGACCGGCGTAGTCAGCGTGTTTCACCAGGCGCTGGCCGAGACCGGGCGCAGGGTCGTCACCTACTGGGCGAGCGTGCCGCACTACGTGGCGCAGCCGCCTTGCCCCAAAGCCACCTTGACGCTGCTGCACCGGGTCGAGGACGCGCTCGACATCGCCGTACCGCTCGGCGACCTGCCGGAGCAGGCCCTGGCGTGGGAGAACGGCGTCGACGAGCTGGCCCGCGAGGACGGCGAGATCGCCGACTACATCGCCTCGCTCGAGCGGCGCGAGGACGCGACCGCGTTACCGGAGGCGAGTGGCGAGGCGATCGCGAAGGCGTTCGAGCGCTACCTCCGCCGTCGCGACGACACCGACTAACCCCTACCAAGCAATGTCACATTGCTTGGGGCTAACGGATGCCGAGAAGGGCGTCCACGGCGATCGCGGCCGCGGCGGGCGCGGCCGGGTCGGTTCCTTCGGTCGCTGCCCAGCGGTCGACCGCGTCGAGCGCGGTCACGGTGTCGAGCCCGTCACGCAGCGCGAGCCGGAGATCGGCAACGAGGGTCTCGACCGGTGCTGCGGCCGGGCGAGCGGTCGCCGCTTGCCACCGACCGAGTCGATCGACCGCGGCGTCGATCTCCTCGTCGTGCCACTCCCAGGCAACGGCGTGCGAGTGCCCGAGCAAGGCCAGCCGGATCGCCATCGGATCGACGCCGGACCCGCGCAGCTTCGATACCAACACCAGGTTGCCGCGCGACTTGGACATCTTCTCGCCGTCGTACCCGACCATCGCCTGGTGCAGATACACCCGCGCGAACGGGTGCCGGCCGGTGACCGCCTCGGCGTGCGCCGCACTCATCTCGTGATGGGGAAACACCAGGTCGTCCCCGCCGCCTTGTACGTCGATCGTCGCGCCGAGCTGCTTCATCGCGATCGCCGAGCACTCGATGTGCCAGCCCGGCCGCCCGTGCCCGAGCGAGGAGTCCCAGGCCGGCTCACCCTCCCGCTTCGAGCGCCAGAGCAGCGGGTCGAGCGGGTCCTTCTTGCCCGGGCGGTCCGGGTCGCCGCCACGCTCGGCCGAGAGCCGAACCATCTCCTCGACCGGTAGCCGGCTCACCTCTCCGAAGTCCCGCGCCGCGGTCACCGAGAAGTAGATGTCGCCGTCGAGGTCGTAGGCGGCGCCCCGCTCCCGCAGTGCCTCGATCGCCTGCACGATGTCCGGGATCGCCTCGACCGCTCCGATGTAGGCGGCCGGGGCGATCACCCGAAGCGCCGCCATGTCCTCGCGGAACAGCTGGGTCTCCCGCTCGGCGATCTCGGTCCAGCTCTGCCCGGTCTGCACCGCGCGTTCGAGCAGCGGGTCGTCGACGTCGGTGACGTTCTGCACGTAGTGCACGGTCTTGCCCGCATCGATGCAGGCCCGTTGGAGCTGGTCGAACAGCAGGTACGTCGCCGCATGCCCGAGGTGGGTCGCGTCGTACGGAGTGATGCCGCAGACGTACATCGAGATCTCGTCACGGCCCGCACCGAGGTGAACCAACTCACCGGTCGAGGAATCGCGCACCCGCACCGGCTGCTCGGACGCAGCCCCCTCGATCCGCGGAACGACGGGCGAGGTCCAGGAGCGCACGCGCAGAGCCTAATCGGGAGCGGCTAGAACGGCGGCCACGGCACGGGCGGCCAGTCGCCGTGCGGCACCGGATGGCGGCCGGTTGAGAGCAGCCGGTCGATCCGGCGCTTTGTCGCCCA
Source organism: uncultured Frankiaceae bacterium (assembly GCA_964395425.1). Classification (GTDB taxonomy): domain Bacteria; phylum Actinomycetota; class Actinomycetes; order JAFAQI01; family JAFAQI01; genus DATAUK01. The sequence continues at coordinate 5,039 of CAYNDD010000111.1, read as the reverse complement.
CACCTCGTCCTTGCTGAGCAGCTCGCCGACCGTGCGCCCGAGCGAGCCGGACAGTTCGGCCTTCAGCGCGTGCAGCACACCGACCGCCTCCTCGGTGAGCCGTTTGCCCTGCCAGCCCCAGAGCAGGGTGCGCAGCTTGTCCTCGACCGAGAAACAGACGCCGTGGTCGACGCCGTACACGTGCCCGTCCGGGAGCGGCAACAGGTGGCCGCCCTTGCGGTCGGCGTTGTTGACGACCGCGTCGAAGACCGCCATCCGGCGCAGCGGCTCGACTCCGCTGCGCGCGACCGCGGCCAGGTCGGTCTCCGGATCGACGTCGATCCAGAGCTGGCACATGCCGATCCCGTAGGGCCCGTCGCGCATGACCGTCGGCGGTACGACGTCCCAGCCGGTCGCGACCGATACCTCGAAAGCGGCGACCTCACGGGCCGCCAACGTGCCGTCCGGGAAGTCCCAGAGCGGTCGCTCCCCCGCGATCGGCTTGTAGACGCACGCGGCCGTGATGCCCTCGCAGGTGACCGTGCAGTACAGCGTCGCGTTCGACGCGTCGACGAGCCGGCCTTCGATTTCGAGGTCGCCGTCGCGCAACAACTGCAGCGCGTCGTCGAGGTCGAGGACGCGGACCGGCTCGCTCACCTCTCCAGTGTCACCCAGCGTGCATGTGCCCGTTCTGGCGCGGGCAGATGTGACCCTCGGCGTCGAGCGGGTTGCCGCACAGCGGGCACGGCGGCCGGCCGGCCGCGACCACCCGCAGCGCGCGCTTCGCGAACGCGCGCGCCACCGCCGGCGACAGCCGGACCCGCAGCATGTCGGCGTCGGTCTCGATGTCGGAGGGCGCGGCCTCGGCGGTCTCGGCGTCCTCACCGCGGTCGGACTGCGCCTCGATGATCACCAGCGAGTCGTCGTCGTCCCAGGCCAGCGCAAGCGTGCCGACCCGGAACTCCTCCTCGACCGGTACGTCCAGCGGCGCGACGTCCTCGAGCTGTGGCGGTGAGACCGCGGGTACGGCGGAATCGGCGCCCTGCCGGCGGCGTACCTCGTCCAGCAGCTCGTCGAGGCGTTCGGCGAGCGCCGACACCTGGAGCTTCTCGAGCGCGACCGAAACCGTGCGACCGGCGCCGGTGGCCTGGAGGTAGAAGGTGCGGTCGCCGGGCTGCCCCACCGTGCCGGCAACGAAGCGGTCCGGCGGGTCGAAGGCGAACTCCCGACCAGCCATTGGCTCAGCCTATGTCGCTGCCCCGGCTCCGCCGCCGACGGCTGCGTCAGAGCTCGCTTGGCGCCGGCGGCCGCGCTTCTTCGGCGGCATCAGGTCGGCGACCGCGCCGCCACGGTCGTTCATTCGCACGACGAAAGGCCGGAGCGGGGTGTAGCGAACCACCGAGACCGAGGCCGGGTCGATCTGGATCCGCTGGAAGGCATCCAGGTGCATGCCGAGCGCGTCCGCCAGGATCGCCTTGATCACGTCACCGTGGCTGACCGCAACCCAGGTGGCCTCGTCGCCGAGTGCGTCGTTGCGGGAGCGCACCGCATCGACCGCCCTCGCCTGGGTCTCCCGCAGGGCCTCGCCGCCGGGAAAGCGGGCCGCGCTCGGGTGCGACTGCACGACCTTCCAGAGCGGGTCCTTGGCGAGGGTCTTGAGGGCCTGGCCCTCCCAGTCGCCGTACCGGCACTCGCCCAGCCGGTCGTCGCTCTGAACGCTGATGCCGTCACGGCCGCTCGCCAGCGCGGCGGCGGTCTCCTGGCAACGCTCGAGCGGGCTCGAGACGATCGCCGCCACCGGGACCACGGCCAGCCGCTCGGCCAGGGCGTTCACCTGCTCGACACCCTTCTCGGCCAGGTGAACCCCCGGCGTCCACCCGGCCAGGACGCCGCTGCTGTTGGCGTCGGTGAGCCCATGACGCACTAGGACGACGGTCGTCACGGCCTCATCCTGCCTGGCGCTACTCGCCGGTGCCGGACTTGTCGAGCGCATCGGCGGCCGCACGCAGGCTCGCGATCCGCTCGTCCTGGGTCGCGCCGTAGCAACTGACGTTCAGGGTCGTCACGCCCGAGCTCGCGAAGACCTGCATCCGCTCGGCGATCCGGTCGACCGGGCCGAGCAGCGAGGTGCGGTCGATGAAGTCCAGCGGCACGGCGGCGCCGGCCTCGGTGTACTTGCGGTCGAGGTAGAGGTCCTGGATCTGGGCGGCCTCGGCCTCGAACCCCATTCGGCACGCGAGCCGGTTGTAGAAGTTCTGCTCGCGGGAGCCCATCCCGCCGATGTAGAGCGCCGCATAGCCCCTGGCCGGTGCGGCCGCAGCCTCGAGGTCGTCGCCGAGGAGAACCGGCGCGGTCGGGACGATGTCGAAGGGCGCGTCGGAGCGGCCCGCCTTTGCCTTGCCCGCGTCGACCGACGCGATCAGCTCGCCGGCGAACTCGGGGTCGTAGAAGATCGCCAGCCAGCCGTCGCACTTCTCGCCGGCCAGCTCGAGGTTCTTCGGCCCGATCGCCGCGAGGTAGATCGGCATGTACTCGCGGATCGGGTGGATGATCATCTTCAGCGGCTTGCCCGGGCCGTCCGGCAGCGGCAACGTGAAGTGCTCGCCCTGGTAGGCGACCCGTTCGCGCGAGAGCGCCAGCCGGACGATGTCGATGTATTCGCGGGTCCGCGCGAGCGGCTTGTCGAACCGTACGCCGTGCCAACCCTCGGACACCTGCGGCCCGGACACGCCGAGACCGAGCCGGAACCGCCCGCCGGACAGCGTGTCGATCGTCGCGGCCGTCATCGCGGTCATCGCCGGCGAGCGACCCGGGATCTGGAAGATCGCGCTACCGACCTCGATCGTGGTCGTGTGGGCGGCGATCCAGGTCAGCACTGTGGCCGCGTCGCTGCCGTAGGCCTCCGCGGTCCAGACGCAGGAGTAGCCGAGCCGTTCGGCCTCCTGGACGAGGCGGATGTTGTCGGCGTCGCTCGCGAGGCCCCAGTAGCCGAGATTCAGACCAAGTCGCACCCCGCGGAGCCTACCGGCGCCACTCGCCATGGCCCATCGGTGTGCCTCTGCGCGGTGCGCCAGGCAAGATAGCCAGATGGAACGTGTGCTTGGCGTTGGCGGGTACTTCATCCGGGCAGCCGACCCGGCGGCCCTTGGCGCGTGGTATCGCGATTGTCTCGGCCTGGATGCTGACGAGAACGGCTTATGGCGTCAGGAGGCCGGGGCGACCGTGTTCGCGACTTTCGAGTCCGAGACCGACTATTTCGGCTCCCGCGCCCAGCAGACGATGCTCAACGTCCGGGTCCGCGACCTCGAGGCGATGCTGGCGCAACTGCGGTCAAAAGGAGCGGACGTGGTTCAGGAGACTCAGGAGATGGAGGGCGTCGGCCGCTTCGGCTGGGTCACCGATCCCGAGGGCAATCGAATCGAGCTGTGGCAGCCCAGCTGACCCCTCCGCCACGCACGCCCTAGCCCCACGCATGGGCCATCGGTGGGGCCCTGACCCACGCAGGGGCCATGCGTGTGGGAGTGCTCCGCCGTGTCGGCCCGACGGCGCGCGGTCCGCGCCGATAACCTCCCGGCATGAAGCAGCGGCGCCTCGGCACGACCGGTCTCTACGTCTCCCATCTCGCGCTGGGGACGATGAGCTGGGGCCACGACACCGACGAGGACGACGCGTCCAACCAGCTGACCGCGTTCCTCGAGGCCGGCGGAAACATGATCGACACCGCGGACGTCTACATCAACGGCGAGAGCGAGCGGGTGCTCGGCCACCTCCTGGCCGGCGTGGTGAAGCGCGACGACGTGATCATCGCCACCAAGGCGGTCAGCGTCCGCGGCGGCGACCGCGACCGGGACGCCTCGCGCCGGCACATTCTGGCCGCCCTCGACGCCTCCCTGCAGCGGCTCGGCACCGACCACGTCGACCTGTGGCAGATGCACGCCTGGGACCCGCGAACGCCGCTCGAGGAGACCCTCGGTGCGCTCGACGTCGCGGTGAGCTCCGGCCGGACCCGCTACGTCGGGATCAGCAACTACACCGGCTGGCAGACCGCGAAGGCGGCCGCCTGGCAGCGCGCGTGGCCCGGGCGCGCGCCGATCGTCGCGACCCAGGTCGAGTACTCGCTGCTCCAGCGCGGCATCGAGCGCGAGGTCGTGCCGGCCGCGCTCAACCTCGGGATCGGGATCCTGCCGTGGTCGCCGCTCGGCCGCGGCGTCCTGACCGGCAAGTACCAGACCGGTACGCCGGCCGACTCGCGTGGCGCGAACGCGGACTACAGCCGGTTCATCTCGGCGTACCTCGATGAGCGGGCCTCCCGGATCGTCGGCGCGGTCATGACCGCGGCGGACGGGCTCGGCGTGTCGCCGCTCGCCATCGCACTCGCCTGGGTGCGCGACCGGCCAGGCGTGGTCGCGCCGATCGTCGGCGCGCGCACCGCGGGCCAGCTGAAGGGTTCGCTCGAGGCGGACACCACCGTTTTGCCGGACGAGATCCGCCGCGCGCTCGACGACGTGTCGACGCCGGATATGGGTTATCCCGAGGCCCCTCCGCTGCTCGGTTCCTGAGCGTCAACAGGCCTTACTCTCGCGCAGGTGGACACGGCGTTCGAGGCGTTTTGCGAGGCCGGGCTCTGGCCCGGGCTCGGGCGGACGAACGCGTCGCGCCTGGCCGCGGCACACATCAACGGCCCTGACGACGTCAACGCCGACGCACTCGCCTCAGTCGAGGGAGTGTCGGCAACAAAGGCCAAGCAGCTGGTCAAGTCCTTCGAGGACGCGCGACCGCGACTGGCCGTTGCCGAGCTGCTCTTCGCGGCCAGCCTGCCGCTGCGGCCCGCATTCGGTGCGGTCGACCTGCTCGGCCGTGATGCCGCGTCGCTGCTGACCGACGATCCGTGGCGGCTGCTGGCCGTGCCCGGCGTGGAGGTTCGCGAAGCCGACCGCTTCGCGCTCGCCATCCTCGAGGAGCGGCCGGGAAAGGACGACCCGCGCCGCGGCCGGGCCTTGACCACCTGGGCGCTCACCCGGGCCTCCCGCGACGGTCACACCGTCATGCCGATCGCCACC
>CAYNDD010000110.1:0-10302 GCA_964395425.1 uncultured Frankiaceae bacterium | reverse complement strand
TGCTCTCGCCCGCGCGGATCGTCGCGGTCGACGCGCGGGCCGAGCGGCTGACCGCCGCGACCGAACTCGGCGCACATGACGCCGTGCTCGGTGGCGACGGGCTGTCGCGACGGATCCGGGAAGCCGTCGGGGCGGATGGTGCCGAGGCGATCCTCGACTTCGTCGGGACCGACCAGACCATGAACGCCGCGATCCGCAACGCCGCCACCCTCGGCTCGGTCGCGATCGTCGGGCAAGGCTTCGGTACGGCGCAGGTTCGCTTCGGTCAGCTCGCGCACGACTGCGACGTCTTCATCCCCCAGGGCGCCACGATCGCCGAGCTCGCCGCGGTCGTCGAGCTCGCGCAGTCCGGCGACGTCACGATCGAGACCGAGGTCTTCGACTTCGAGCAGACTCCGCAGGCGTACGAGCGGCTGCGGGCCGGCACCCTCAACGGCCGCGCCGTCGTCCTCCCGCCCTGACCGCGCGCGGTCAGGTGACGGCCCGGCGGGCGTCGCGGCGGGTGGAGACGAGGCTGACCACGCACAGCGCGACCGCGGCGAAAAACGGGACGCTGTCACTGGTGGCATTCGCGACGTAGCCGCTGACCGCGGCGGCGACGCCCTGGCCGGTCGCCCAGAGCAGGTTCGTCAGCCCGAAGACCAGTCCGAGTTGCAGGCCGCGCTCGGTGCTCCCATCGCTGATCAGCGCCGCCGCCGGGATGAACAAGGTGCCGAAGGCCAGCGAGCCGAGCGCCACCAGGACCAACGCCGCGCCGCGCGGTGACACGAGCGGAAGCAGCGCGAAGGTCACGATGCCCAGCACCAGCGACTGGGTGACGGTGTAGCTGGAGCCGTGGTGGTCGCTGAGTCGGCCGATCAACGGCGAGAGGCCCGCCTCGAGCAGCCCACTGACGATGAACGCTGCGGCGATCAGGCCGGCCGACGCCCCGAGGTGGTTCAGCCGGAGCGGTCCGAGCACGCTGAGCATCCCGAGCCCGACGCCGGCCAGCAGGGTCAGCCACATCCCCCGGGCGATGTCGGCATGTCGCGCCAGGTCCACGAACGCCCGCAGGCTCGGCGCCTGCGGCACGCCGGCCGGCGGCAGAAGCCGCTGGAACCCGGTGATCACGACCGCCAGCACGGCGGCGGCCGAGAAGACCGGGCCGGTGCCCAGATGGGCAGCCAGGTCCCCGAACGCCGGCCCGACGATCGCACCGGCCACCGCGGCCGAGAACGCGATGCCGAGGTATCGGCCGCGTTGGCCGGCCGGCACCACCGCAGCGAGCGTCGCCGGCCCAACCGTCCACGCGCAGGCTCCTCCGATGCCCTGGACGAACCTGGCGAGCACGAGCACCACCGCAGTGTGGGACCAACCGAAGGTGAGGGTCGAGACACTCATCAGCGCCATCGCGACCAGCAGCAACCGGCGCGCGCCGAAGCGGTCGTACAGCACCCCGGCGGGAATCGACGCGACGAGCGTCCCGGCCGGATAGCCCGCGACCAGTACGCCGACCCCACCCTTTCCCAGCCCGGAGGTGTGGGCGTAGTGCGGCACGAGCGGGGTGAGCGCCGTATAGAAGATCGTGTCGACGAGCACCAACACGCACACCAAGGCGGTGAGTCGGCCGACATTTGCGGCCGGCTCCTCGGCGTCCGTCACCGGATGGATTGTGCCCGACGGAACGGACCTCGCCGTGCTCCGGTCAAGAGCGGCGGTCCGACCGCGGCGGCGGACCACAGCTTCCGGCCGGCACGAACTCGGTGGGCAGCGTCACGGTCCGCGGTGCGGCCCCACCGATCTGTTCCAGCAGCTGAACCGCGGCCTGCCGACCGACGTCGAACGGGTCGCGGGTGACATGCGCCAGCGGCGGCACGAGGAACTCCGCGAGCGGCACGCTGTCGAAGCTGATCAGGCTGACGTCATCGGGAATCCGCAGGTCGAGGTCCCGCAACGCCCGCATCACACCCTGCAGGATCTGGTTGCCACCGACGATCACCGCCGTAGGCGCCGGGGTCTCCCGGAAGATCGCGATCGTCGCGTCGTAGCCGTGGGTGGCGGAGTACGCCCCCGCGCGCGCGCTCAGCGTCGCGCCGGGGCAGCCCTTGATCGCGCGCCGTACCGCGTTGGCCCGCTCACGGGACGGCCGAACGTTCGGCGCACCGTTGATCATCGCGAGCCGGCGGTGCCCGAGCGAGAGCAGGTGCTCGGCGGCCGGCGCCATGCCCTCCGCGTAGTCGTGGATGATGGCGCCGGCCGGGATGTCCGCCGCGATGGTCCGGTCGATCAGGACAATCGGTCCGTCGAACCTGCGCAGCGCATCGAGGGTGCGCGGATCGCGTTCATCGGCCAGCGAGAGCAGCAGGCCGTCGACCCGGCGCAGCTCGAAGTGCCGGATGTGCTCGGCGTCGAGCGCGGGGTCACCACGCGAGTTGCTCATCAGCAGGCTGTAGCCGGACCTGCGCAGCTCACTGACCGCACCTGCGGAGTTCGCCGCGATGACCGGGTTGGCAACGTCGATCGCGACGAACCCGATCGACATCGTCCGGCCGCTGCGCATGCTCTGCGCGATGAGGTCTCGCTCGTAGCCCAGCGCCGCGACCGCGTCCTCGACCCGGTTGCGCATGACGGTGCTCACATCGGGATTGCCCGAAAGGACCCTCGAGACCGACGAGATGGCGACCCCGGCCCGCTCGGCGACGTCCCTCATGCCGACCCGACGGGTGTCCCGAGTGCTCATTCCGTGGCCGGCGGTACCGGCGCGCGCGCGCGGTGACCCGGCGGGATCGGTGCCTGCATGACTGGATGCCTTCGTCCCCGGACCGCCACTTGAAGGCGGCTATCGGTTCGGACAATAGCAGCCAGGTACGACGTCGCCTGCAATCCGTTCCGGCCCACTTTGACTAGTCAGATCGACCCCTCACTCCCAGCGAAATCGAGTCACTGACTGGTCAGATCACGCGCACATCTCGCGACGGGCGACGCGTCGTTCCGGTATGACTCGTCGCTCGATTCAGCATGATGATTCCGAAACCCGATCCTTTCGGAATCGTTTCCGGTGAACCTGCGTTTGGGCGCGTCAGAGCCCTTCCGACGCCAGTCGATGGCGGATCAAGGCTTCAGCAACCGATTCCACCAGCGAATGGCTGATCCGCCCAAGATTGGGTACGGTAGGTCAGTGAGCGGCCGTCCGGCTTGACCGGGAGGCGCTCACGAACAGGTGCTACGAGCGGGATCGGCGGTGCAGTAGCCGCCGAAGTTCCCCGAGTCGTGGCACCTCCGTCCTCGGTCCGGACCCTGCCGAGGGCGGGCCGGTCAGCTGGTGTAGCCGAGCGGCATCAGGATCGACTTGAGCTCACAGAACGCCGCCAGCCCTTCGGGCCCGTCCTCGCGCCCGATGCCCGAGCACTTGTAGCCGCCGAACGGCGAGCCCATATCGAAGGCGTACCAGTTGATGCCGTAGGTGCCGGTGCGGACCTTGGTCGCGATCTCGAAGCCGTGGTCGACGTCTGCCGTCCACACCGAGCCGGCCAGCCCATAGTCGCTGTCGTTCGCGATCGCGAGCGCCTCGGCCTCGGTGTCGTAGGGGATCAGCGAAAGGACCGGGCCGAAGATCTCCTCGCGCGCGATCGTCATCGCGTTGTCGACGTCGGCGAACACGGTCGGGCCGACGTACCAACCGCGGTCGAGCCCGGCCGGGCGGGTGCCGTCGAGCACGAGTCGAGCGCCTTCGGACTTGCCCACCTCGATATAGCCCTCGACCCGGTCGCGCTGGCGCTCGGCGACCAGGGGGCCGAGCTGGGTGGCCGGATCGCTCGGGTCGCCGACGCTCATCATCGCCGCCGACGCCACGATCGCCTCGGTGATCTCGTCGTAGCGCGAGCGCGGCGCGAGGATGCGGGTCTGCGCGACGCAGGCCTGGCCGCTGTTCATCAGACCGGAGAACGCGATCATGAACGCACTCGAGGCCAGATCGACGTCGTCGAGGACGATCGCGGCGGACTTCCCGCCCAGCTCGAGCGACACCCGCTTCAGCCGCTCGGTCGCCAGCGAGCCGACCCGACGGCCGGCCGCGGTCGAGCCGGTGAAGGAGACCTTGTCCACCCCCGGGTGGGTGACCAGGTATTCACTCACCGTGCGGTCGGCCGGGACCACCGACAACACGCCGTCCGGCAGACCGGCCTCGCTGAACAACGCGCCGAGCATCAGCGCGTCGATCGGGGTTTCCGGGGCCGGCTTGAGGATGACCGTGCACCCGGCGAGCAGCGCCGGCACGAGCTTGTTGATCGCGATGAACAGCGGCACGTTCCACGGGATGATCGCGGCCACCACGCCGACCGGCTCACGCCGCACGACGCTTTGCCCGAACAGCCCGGTCCGGGTCTCTTCCCACGGAAAGCTCGTGGCCAGCTCGTTGAAAACACCGAGTACGGCGCTCGCCGGCGTGTACATCATCATCTCGACGGTCGCGCCCGGCGCGCCCATCTCCTCGGTCAGCACGGTCTTGAACTCAGGCAGCCGCTCGGCCAGCAGCTCGCCGAACCGGGCGATGACCTTGGCCCGGTCGATCGGCGAGGTGGTCGGCCACGGGCCGTGGTCGAAGGCGCGCCGCGCGGCCGCGACCGCGGCGTCGATGTCGGCCTCGACCGCCTCCGGGGTCGAACCGACCGGCTCGAGCGTGGCCGGTGAATGCACCGCGAAACGCTTGTTCGAGGCGGGTGCGACCCACTCACCGCCGATCAGAAGCTGCTCGAAATCGGTCACTGCGATCCCTTCGCCGAACGCCGCGAAACCCGGTCTGACCACCGTCGGACCATTATGTGACGACCCGTCAGATACGGTACGGTCGGGTCATGCGGAAGCTTCCGGTTGCGCTCGTTCTGTCCGTGATCTTCGTCCTCGCCGGGTGCAGCTCGAGCAGCAGCGGCGGCGGTGGCGGGCCAAGCACCAGCCCGACGACCAGCACAACCCCGACGTCCGCCGCACCCGGCCCGGTCGCCACCGGCGCCGCCGGGATCGCGGCCGCGACCACCGAGTTGAAGAAGAACTGGGCCACCTTCTTCAAGTCGAGCACCCCGCACGCGACCTCGGTCAGCCTGCTGCAGGACGGCGCGAGTCTCGGTCCGGCGGTCAGCTTCGCGGCGAAGATCGCGAAGAAGGAGAAGGTCTCGGAGTCGGCGATCGTCCGGAAGATCACCTTCAGCGCCGACGGGATGAGCGCCGCGGTGGTCTACACGCTGTTCGGCGGGAAGACCAAGCTGCTGCCGAAGGCTGACGGCACCGCGGTCCTCGACGGCGGGGTCTGGAAGGTCTCGAAGGTCACCTTCTGCCAGCTCGTCGTGCTCGGCGCCGGCGGCAAGCCGGTCCCCGGCTGCCCGTCGTAGTCCCGACGCGTGCCCGGGTTCAATCTCGCCGACCTGTTCGAGCGTGTCGTCGATGCTGCGCCGGAGCGCGAGGTCATCGTCTCCCCGGCCCGGCGGCTGACCTACGCGGAGCTCGATCGCCGGGCCAACGCGCTGGCTCACGTCCTCGCCGACAACGGGGTCGGCGCCGGTGATCACATCGGGCTGCAGCTGCTCAACGGATCGGAATACCTCGAGGGCATGCTGGCCGCCTTCAAGCTCTCCGCGGTGCCGATCAACATCAACTTCCGGTACGTCGAGGCCGAGCTGCGGCACCTCTACGACGACGCCGACCTGGTCGTCGTCATCCATCACCGGCAGTTCGGGCCACGGGTCGCCGCCGCCGTGGCCGGCGCCACGACGGTCCGGACGCTGATCTCGGTCGAGGACGGCAGCGATGAAGACGTGCCGGCCGGCGCAATCGACTACGACGCCGCGCTCGGTGGTGCGCCAACCGCTCGACCCGATGGGGCCGACCGATCCGGTGACGATCACTACGTCGCCTACACCGGCGGCACAACCGGTTTGCCGAAGGGCGTCGTCTGGCGGCAGGAGGACATCTTCTTCGCCGCCATGGGCGGCGGGGATCTCTTCCAGTCCGGCAACGTCATCGCCACCCCCGAGGAGCTGCTCGAGCGGATGCCCGAGGTGGGCGGCACGATCCTCACCACCCCGCCGCTCATGCATGTCAGCGCCCAATGGGGGGTGTTCCACTCGATGTTTGCGGGTGGCCGGATCGTCTTCCCGCCACCCGGCCGGTTCGACGCCGACGCGATCTGGTCGCTGGTGGCCGCCGAAGCGGTCAACATCCTCACCATTGTCGGTGACGCGATGGCCGTACCGCTCGCCGCTGCGATCGAGCAGGCAGCCGCGGCCGGATCGCCGTACGACATCTCCTCACTGATCGTGATCGGCTCGGGCGGCGCGGTCCTGTCGAGCACAGCAAAGGCAAGGCTCGCCGAGCAGCTTCCGTCGGTCATGGTGGTCGACGGCTTCGGGTCGTCGGAGACCGGCATCCTCGGCAGCAAGCTGCACACGGCCGGCGACGCGTCAACCGCGCCGCGGTTCACCGTCAATGCGCAGACCCAGGTGTTGGACGATGCCGGTCGGCCGGTCACCCCGGGGTCGGGTGAGGTCGGCCGGCTGGCCCGCAAGGGCCACGTGCCGCTCGGCTACTACAACGACGCGGCGAAGACGGCGGCGACGTTCCTCGAGGTCGACGGCGAGCTCTGGGTGATGCCGGGCGACCACGCGACCGTCGACGCCGACGGCACGGTCGTGTTGCTCGGCCGCGGCTCGACCTCGATCAACACCGGTGGCGAGAAGGTCTATCCGGAGGAGGTCGAGACGGTGCTGATGACCTGCCCGGAGGTCGCCGACGTCGTGGTCGTCGGCCTGCCGGACGAGCGCTGGGGCCAGCGGGTCGTCGCTGTCGTGGCCGCCGCGCCCGGCGCGGAGCCCGACCTCGACACCTTGCGGGCACACGGCGCTTCGGCGCTCGCGAGCTACAAGCTGCCACGCGAGGTGGTGGTCGTCGACTCGGTCGAACGCACCCCGGCGGGCAAGGCCGACTACGCGTGGGCGCTGGCAACCGCCGAGGCGCATCGCCCGGCCTCATGAGCAGCACCGCCGGGTACGACCCGGCCCAGGTGGCGGATCGGCTGGCGATCCAGGACTTGATCGCCCGCTATTCGGTCGTGATCGACAACCGTGACTTCGATGCGCTCGACCGAATGTTCACGCCCGACGCGCGAATCGACTTCACCACGTTCAACGGACCGGCCGGCGGTCTCGCCGAGATCAAGGCGTTCCTCGCCGCGTCGCTGCCGTTGTTCGCCCACAGCCAGCACATGATGGGCCTGCCGTACATCGAGGTGCACGGCGATACTGCGACCGCACGTACCTCCTGCAGCAACCCGATGGTCTCGACCAGTCCCGGCAACGAAACGGCGGTCTGGCTGATCGGGCTCTGGTACGACGACGAGTTCGCGCGAACACCCGAGGGCTGGCGGTTCAGCGCCCGCACGCAGATCCGCAGCTACACCATCACCGGCCTTACCGACACCGACCTCGGTGCGCCATGAGCGACTTCGTGCGGATCGAGCGGCCCCGACCGCAGGTCGCGTCGGTCACCCTGAACCGGCCGGACCGGATGAACTCGATGGCCTTCGACGTGATGGTGCCGCTGCGTGAGGCACTCGAGTCGGTCAGCCGCGACAACGACGTCCGGGTGGTCGTCCTGACCGGTGCCGGCCGGGCGTTCTGCTCGGGGGCCGACCTCGAAGACCCCGGTCGGGTGCCCGACATCGACGGGCTCACGCTGGCAACCGTCGCGCTGCGTTCGATGGAGCTGCTGGAAAAGGTGATCACCACCGTGCGGGGCATGCACCAGCCGGTGATCGCGGCGGTCAACGGGCCGGCGATCGGCGGCGGCTTCTGCCTGGCGCTGGCGTGCGACCTGCGAGTGGCGGCGCAGCCGGCGTACTTCCGCGCGGCCGGCATCACCAACGGCCTGACCGCGAGCGAGCTGGGCATCAGCTACTTGCTCCCGCGCGCGATCGGATCGGCGCGGGCGGCCGAGATCATGCTGACCGGACGCGACGTCGATGCGGCCGAGGCCGAGCGGATCGGGTTGGTCTCGCAGGTCGTCTCCCCCGAGGCCCTGCTCGAGGAGTGTTACGACCTCGCCACCCGGATCATCGGGTTCAGCCGGACCGGTGTCGAGCTCACCAAGCGGATGCTGGCGGCCAGCCTCGACGCGTCGAGCCTGACCGCGCACATGGACCACGAAGGGCTGGCGCAGCTCTACGTCCGACTGACCACCCGGAACTTCGAAGAGGCGGTCAGCGCCCGGCGCGAGAATCGCGCGCCCCAGTTCAAGGACTGACCCCGACCGGTATTGAGAACGGAGTTGCACCAGGTGGACACCGAGACGCGGCAGGCTTCGCAGGCGCTGGCGGAGGCGCTCCGCCGGATCATCGCCAGGCTCGCGGTGGTCCGACCACGAGCCGACCAGCTCACTCGCGCCGCCGACGGCGCCAATGCCTTCGCCGAGCAGCTCGACGCGTTGCCGGAGCGGTCACAGTCGTGGGAGGTCAGCGAGGCCGGCCTGTTGCCGCGCGACTTCGTCCGGTTCAGCCCGGTCAGCGGCCCGAACAACCCGATCGCGCCGCCGCTTGTGATGGAGGTCGTCACGGGAACGGACGGCGAGCAGCACATCGTGGGGACGATCACCTTCGGCCCGGCGTACGAAGGGCCACCCGGGCACTGCCACGGTGGCTGGATCGCGGCCGTGTTCGACGAGCTGCTCGGGTTCGTGCAGCTCGCGCCGGGCTATACGGCGTACCTCAAGGTCGACTACCGCGCACCGACGCCGCTGCACCGGGAACTCTCGCTACGCGGGTGGATCGACCGGGTCGAGGGTCGCAAGCGGTGGATCCGCGGCAGCTGCACACTCGATGGCGTGCTGTTGTCCGAGGCCGAGGGTCTGTTCATCGCGCCGCGCGAGGGCGGCGACTACCTCAGCCGGCTCGCGGAGCAGCGCTGACCGCAGCAACAGCGCCCGGGCTCGTTGCCGCAACGAGCTCGGCGATGCCGGTCTCGATTCCGCGTGCCAGCACCTCGAGGTCACCGGTGGTGTCGTAGTCGCCGGTGATCCCGATCGTGATCTCCTGGCAGTAGCTGATGATCGCGACGCCGGTCCGCACAGTGGTGGCGATCGGCACATAGGGGATCATCTGGATCAATCGGCGGCCCAAGCCGTACAGCGGCTCGCGAGGGCCCGGCACGTTCGTGGTGACCGTGACGATCTCGCGCTGCGGCACCCCCATCATCAGCCGGGTCGCGAACGACGAGATCGGGTACGGCACGAACCGCGCGAGCGCCACCAAGGTCTCGCCGGCGTCGGCTTCGTTGCTCTGCTTCAGATCGTCGAGCTGGGCATGGATCGCGGCGAGCCGCTCCACCGGATCGACCACGTCGACCGGGAGATGAGCGATCAAGGCCGACACCCGGTTCTCGTAGATGCCCTCCTCGCCCGGCGCACGGACCGAGACCGGCACCAGCGACGGCACCATGGTGGGATCCGGCACTTCGCCGCGGGCGAGAAGCAGCGCGCGGAACCCACTCGTGATCGCGGCGAGGATGACGTCGTTCACGGTGCCGCCGAACTCGCGCTTGACCCGCTTGACGTCGTCGAGATCAGCGCGCAGCCAGGTGAATCGGCGCTGCTGCCCGACCGGGCCGCTCAACGATGACGGGCTCGCCGGTGGCAAGGCGGTCGCCAGGCGACGCGCCCCGCGGGCGGTGCCGATGGTCTGCCCGACCAAACGCCGCGGATGGCGCACGGCCGAGCCCAGCGCGCGCGCTTCCCGTACCGGGATCAGCGCGGTGTCGAGCGCGGCTCCGGCCAGGAGTCGCGCCGACGAGGGCTCAGCGGCCGGCTCCCACTCGTCGGCGACCGGCGGGGACGGCTCAGGCGTGAGGTCGAAAAGCACGCGGTAGAGATCGGTCCCGGAGACGCCATCGACCATGCAGTGGTGCACCTTCGAGATCAGCGCCCAGCGATCCTCGGAGAGGCCCTCGACGAACCAGTACTCCCACAACGGCCGGTCGCGGTCGAGCCGCTGGGCCATGATCCGGGCCATCAGCTGGCGCAGCTCGGCGCCTCCGCCCGGGGCCGGCACCGCGGTACGACGGACGTGGTAGCGAAGGTCGAACGCGGGATCGTCCACCCAGACCGGCGCTCCGATCCGCCAGGGCACGGTGCGCAGCTTGTGCCGATAGCGGGGCACCAGCGCCAGCCGGCCCTCGAGCGCGGTGAGGAATTCGTCGTACGTCGGCGGCGGGCCCTCGAAGACCGCGATTGACGCGATCGCCATCGAGGTGTGCCGATCCTGGTCTTCCGCGTCGATGAATCGCA
>CAYNDD010000109.1:0-10303 GCA_964395425.1 uncultured Frankiaceae bacterium | reverse complement strand
CCCGCAGCCGCCAGACGGAACGCCGGCTCGGTGCGGAGGGCGGAGTTAGTTCGAGGCGCACATAGTCCAGCTCGGCGCGCGCCGCGAGGACTCTCAGCCGCTGAGCCGCAATCCATCCTGATTCAGCACTTGTTGATGTGGCACGACCTTCGTGGTCAGCAGAGCTGGGTCAGCACCCCGGTGTCGAGGTCGTAGCGGAAGCCGCCGACGACGACGTCGGCGAGGTACGGCCACGACCGCACGCGCTGCACGTCGAGCCGGAGCGCTTCCTCCTGGTCGGGCGCGGTGAGGAACGAGATGCTGCGGGTATCCGGACCGCCCGCAGCGGCGATCGCCTCGTGGACGTCCGCCTCGGTGTTCTCGGCCATCCGGCACTTGGTGTGGGCGATAATCATCACCCGGTTGACCCCGAGCAGGTAGCGCGCCAGCACAAGCGTGCGCAGCACGTCCTTCGTCGCCCGGGCACCGGCGTTGCGCAGGATCTTGGCGTCGCCCGGCTGCAGACCGAGCATCCCCAACGGCTCGATTCGCGAGTCCATGCAGGTCACGACAGCAAGGCCCTTGCCGGCGTACGCCGGAAGTCCGCCGTGCGCGAAGCTCGACGCGAACCGCGCGTTCGAGGCGAGGACGTCGACAAACGCATCGTCGGGACCGGAAGGCTCCTGGGGCGGCACGGAAGGCAGCCTATTCGGCGCGGTGGAGCTGGTAGACGTACTCCGGTCCCTGGTCGGACGGGTCGGGCGAGTCGAGCTCGCCGGACCACATCCGGGTGAAGCCGGCTCGCTCGAGCACCCGCCATGAGGCCGGGTTGTCCTGCTGGACCGTGACGACGATCGACCGCACCGGCTTCCAGCCGAAGGCCTGGTCGGCGAACGCCGAGATCGCCGCCGTGCCCAGGCCGCGGCCGACCGCATCCGGCGCGCCGATCAGGTAGTCGATCCCGGCGGCGCCGGTGACATCGAGGATTCCGTCGAAGACCGCCACCCACTCCGGCTCGTCGGCGAACAAGTAGCGCTGGATCATCCCCACCGGCCGGCCGAGCTCCTCGATCACGAACAGCTCGGTCGGGTCGGTGCCGTCGATGCAGGGACCGTATTTCGCCTCGACCGCGTCGAGGTCGGCCGGCTCGTCGCGCCACCACTTGGTGACGTGGGGCTGGACGAGCCAGTGCGCGAGCAGCGGCAGGTCGGCGCGCACCATCGGGCGCAGTGTGATCGAGGTCAAGCCCGGACGGCGTCGAGCCGCTCGACCGCAGCCGCGACCCGCTCGTCGGTCGCGGTGAGCGCGAGCCGAACGTGCTGCGCGCCGGCCGGGCCGTAGAACTCCCCGGGCGCAGCCAGGATGCCGAGCCCGGCCAGCCAGCTCACCGTGTCCCAGCACGCTTCGCCGCGGGTCGACCACAGATACAGCCCGGCGCCCGTGTCGTCGACGTCGAAGCCGGCCCGGGTCAGCGCCGCGAGCAGCGTCGCCCGGCGCGCGGCGTAGCGCTCGCGCTGCGCGATGACGTGCTCGTCGTCACCGAGGGCGGCGATGATCGCGGCCTGCACCGGCTGCGGCACGAGCATGCCGGCGTGCTTGCGCACCTCGTGCAGCTGGGCGATGAGGGCCGGGTCACCGGCGACGAAGCCGGCCCGGTAGCCGGCCAGGTTGGACCGTTTCGACAGCGAGTGCACCGCCAACAGCCCGTCGTGCCTGCCGTCACACACCTCGGGCGACAGCACCGACAGCGGCCGTTCGGCGCCGAAGTAGATATCCGCGTAGCACTCGTCGCTGGCGATCACGGTGTCGCGCTCGCGGGCCCAGTCGACCACCTTGCGCAGGTGACCGCGCGGCAGCACCCGGCCGGTCGGGTTGCCCGGCGAGTTCAGCCAGAGCAGGTCGAGCCGCTCCGGTCCGACCGAGACGGTTGCCTCCACCACGCTGCTGGACGCGCCGGCCAGTCGGGCCCCCACGTCGTACGTCGGATAGGCCAGGGCCGGATACCCCACGCTTCGGGCCTCGAGCATGAACGGCATCCACGCGACCAGCTCCTTGGAGCCGATCAGCGGCAGCACCGCCTCCGGCGCGACCTCCGCCCCGAACCGCCGCATGAGCCACGCCGAGACGGCCGTCCGCAGGTCCGGCGAGCCGGTGGTGAGCGGGTAGCCGGGCGCGTCGGCGGCATTCGCGAGCGCGCGCTGCACCAGCTCAGGCGTGGGATCGACCGGTGTACCGATCGAGAGGTCGACGATCCCGTCGGGGTGCGCTCGCGCCTTCTCGCCGTACGGCGCGAGGGTGTCCCAGGGAAAGTCGGGAAGCGAGATCACGCCTCTGCGTTTTCTCCCGCATGTTCGCCCATCGGAGGCAGCGCGGCGACGAACGGGTGGTCCTTGTCGATCTTGCCGACCTTGGACGCCCCGCCCGGCGAGCCGATGTCGTCGAAGAACTCGACGTTGGCCTTGTAGTAGTCCTTCCACTGCTCGGGCGTGTCGTCCTCGTAGAAGATCGCCTCGACCGGGCAGACCGGCTCGCAGGCACCGCAGTCGACGCACTCGTCGGGGTGGATATAGAGCATGCGGGCGCCCTCGTAGATGCAGTCGACCGGGCATTCCTCGATGCATGACTTGTCGAGCAAATCCACGCACGGCTCGGCGATCACGTACGTCACTGGTGCAATCCTCCTCGGGGGCTACCGCTGTCCCTTCTAGTATCGCGATCACCCGTTGCTGATGCGAACCCGGGAGCCGTGTGTGAGCTGGGGTCCATCAGAGCCGCCCGCGCTCGGGACGACCGTGACCCTCCAGGTCACGACGCCGGTAGGCCCGATCGGGGTGGTCGGCGTGCTCGTCGAGGCCGACGGCCAGACCTGGTCGATCCGGCGCCGCGACGGCTCGATCAGCACCGTCGCGGTCGCCTCGATCGCCGCCGGACGGGTGGTGCCGCCCTCCCGGGCGACCCGCGCACCCGTCGCCGAGGTCGAGCGGATCGCGGCACTCGGCTGGCGCGCCCTCGAGGTCGAAGCGCTGGGCGAGTGGCTGCTGCGGTCAAGCGCGGGCTTCACCGGCCGGGCCAACTCGGCGCTCGCGCTCGGCGATCCGGGCCGCCCGGTCGCCTCAGCGGTCGACGCAGTCGAGTCCTGGTACGCCGACCGCGGGCGGCCCGCCCTGTGCCAGATCCCGGATCGCGACGCGCCGGCCGGGCTGTCCGAGGAGCTCGACCGGCGTGGCTGGTCGACGTCGCCCGTGGTCGACGTGATGACGGCCGAGCTCGGCCACGTCTTACGGGCCGCCGGCGGATCGACCGACCTCGAACTCCGGCTCGACAGGGAGCCCGACGACGACTGGCTGGCCAACTACCGCCAGGACGGCGACGCGCTGCCGCCGGCGGCACGGCTGGTGCTGACCAACCACCCGGCCGCGGTCTTTGCGTCGTACCGGGACGGGGATCGTGCGGTCGCGATCGCCCGCGCCGTCGTCGACGACAGGTGGGCCGGGCTGTTCGCGGTCGAGGTCGCGCCCGACCATCGAGGGCTCGGGCTCGGCGTACTGGTCAGCGCCGCCGCTCTCCGGTGGGCGGGGCGGCGCGGGGCGCGGCGCTGTTATCTGCAGGTGACCGCCGCGAACGCCCCGGCCATCGACCTGTACGAGCGACTCGGCTTCAGCCGGCACCACAGCTACACCTACCGCTACCCGGACTCCGGGCCTGAGGACCTCGCCGACTCTTCACCGGAGTGATGTGGTTCCGCAAGGACCCCGAAGGTGCGCTCGCCTCGTAACGTCGCGGCGCAGCTCGGCGTTCTTGTGCGCACCCACACCATGTCGTTCCTGATGGTCACCGGATACGTACGCAGGCCGCGGCGGCGGCCGAAGGACGTAATGTGGTCGCCCGTGGTGAGGTCCAACCGCCAGCCATGCCACGGGCAGACCACGCACCCCAGTTCGACCATCCCAGCTTCGATGGGAACGTCTCGGTGCGGGCACCGATTGTCCGCGGCAAAGACCTCACCGTCGGCGAGGAACAACGCGAGCGAACGACCGTCGACCTCGACGGATCGCCCGCGGCCATCGAGCAGACTGTCGCGTCGGCACACGGCAATCCAGCTGTCGTCGCCGCTGACCTCACGTCGGTCCATCCTTTGACGTCGGCACGTTCTCGGCCGGGTTGAGCAGTGCCGGATCGTCAGTGGATGACACTGGACGCCGGTCTCCGGCGGCGAGAGGGTGCCCTCATGACAGTCCGGGTGGTCGGTGCGGGCCTCGGCCGCACCGGAACGACGTCGCTCAAGCAGGCGCTCGAGTTGCTGCTTGGTGCGCCGAGCTACCACATGGACGAAGTGCAAGAGCATCCCGAACACCCCGACCAGTGGGCAGCGGCGTACCGCGGCGCCCTCCCCGATTGGGACCGGATGTTCGACGGGTACGCGGCCACCCTCGACTGGCCGGCGGCGCCGTTCTGGCCGCAGCTCGCGCAGACATTTCCCGATTCACTGATCCTGCTCTCCGTGCGAGATGCGGATTCCTGGTGGCGCAGCGCGTCCAACACGATCTTCCCGGCGATGGCCTCGGCGTACTTCACGCCCGATGCACCCGACGACGGCTGGACCGGCATGTGCGTCGGCATGATGACCACCTTCACCCCGCATTGGCAGGACGAACGAGCCGCGAAGGCGGCGTTCCTCGCCTACAACGACCACGTCCGCCAGACCGCGCCGGCCGACCGTCTCCTTGAGTGGCAGGCCGGCGACGGGTGGGGGCCGCTCTGCGAACGCCTTGGGTTGCCAGAACCCGCGGTCCCGTTTCCTCACGTCAACACCGAGGCCGAAACCCGCGCGCAGCTGAAGGGTCCTTCCTCAGATGGTCACTAGAGATCGAGCTGCCACTCCGACCAGCTCTCCATGAGCTCGAAGCCGAGTGCGACGTTGACCGCGACCATGTAGCTGTTCTCGTCGGCGTTCCAGGTGTTGAGGAAACGCACCTCCGGATGGAGCGCGCGCAGCTGCCGCAGGTTGGCGATCTTCAGCAGCAGCCCGAGCCGGTGACCGCGACGCTCCGCCCGCACCACGGTGTCCCACTGGTATCCGACCGTCGCGCCGCCGCACGGCAGCCCCATGCTGGTGAAACCGACCAGTGCCCCACTGTCGTCGTGGCGAGCCGCGACCACCAGTTGCTCGCGACGTCGAGCGATCAGCGACTGCTCGTGCGCGCGGTAGCGCTCGGCGTCCCAGCGCTCGGGCTCGAGCTGCAAGTCTCCTTGCGGCGGGTCCGTGCTCATCAGCGCCCGGAGCTCGGCCATCTCCGGCACCAGCGCCTCCGGGGTGTGGCGACCCCACGCGACGGTCGAATAGCCGGTGGCGGCGGTCTCCGCCTCGGCCCAGAGGTCGGCGTACCGCTCCTCGAACGGTCCGGCCAGGTCGAGCAGCCGGCGAGCCTCACTGGTCTTGCGGACCGCGCCGAGCGACTCGGCAAACGTCTCGCCGGCCGTGCGCCCCTCACCGTCGGCGGCGCGCGGGATCTCGAACAGGACGGTACGCCGGCCGGTGGCGGCCAGCTCGTCGAGCATCGCGGCGAGGCCGGCCCGACCGTAGCCGCGACGGCGATGGTCGGGGTGCACCTGCAGGCCGACGGTCGCGAGGGTCAGGTTGTCGTACACAGGCAGCCGGGCGAGCCCGGCGACGACCGGGGTGCCCGCCACCACGCCGAGGTGCAGGACGATGTCCTCGTCGCCGACCCGGCCGGTGAGGATCGGGCGGAACTCCTCGATCGGGTCGACCGGCAGCGCGACGAAGTCCGCCGCGAGGCTCGCGGCGGACACCGCATGCCAGTCGCGCAGCGCGACCTCGTCCCGGACCCGGGACATCACGACCTCGCTCACTCGACCGTGCCTAGCAGGTCCCTCCCCGCCACGCCAGCCGATTTCCCATGGCTGCACGAGGATGCCGGTCGGTAACGTCGACGCGTGAGCGAGCAGCGCCGTGGCACCGGCTTCGGCGTCACTGCGTACCTCATCTGGGGGCTGTTCCCGCTCTTCTTCCCGTTGCTCGAACCGTCCGGCGCGATCGAGATCCTCTCCCACCGGGTGGTCTGGTCGCTGCTCGTCGTCGCGATCGTCCTGCTGGTGTCAGGCAACGCCTGGCGCCGGGTGCCCAAGTCGCGCCGACCGCTCGGCCTGCTGACCCTCGCCGCGGTGCTGATCGCGGTCAACTGGGCCGTCTACATCTGGGGCGTCAACCACGGCCATGTGGTCGAGACGTCCTTGGGGTACTTCGTCAACCCGCTCGTCACGGTCGCGTTGAGCGTCGTGGTCCTGCGCGAACGGCTGCATCGCTATCAATGGGTCGCGGTCGGCATCGCCGCGGTCGGCGTCGTGGTCTTGACCATCCAGGCCGGCCGGCCGCCGTGGATCGCGTTGATCCTCGCCGGCAGCTTCGGGGCCTACGGGTTGATCAAGAAGGTGGTCGGGGTCGAGCCGGCCGCCGGCCTCGCAGTCGAGACTGCGGTGCTCGCCCCGTTCGCGATCTGCTACCTGCTCGTGCTCGGCGCCAACGGGCAGGGGACGTTCACCGCGAACGGAACGGGCCACGCCCTGCTGCTGGTCGCCGCGGGGCCGATCACCGCAGTGCCGTTGATGCTGTTCGCCGCGGCTTCCTCGCGGGTGCCGCTGTCGCGGATGGGGCTGATGCAATACCTCACCCCGACCATCCAGTTCGCGATCGGCGTGGCGGTCCGGCACGAGCCGTTGCCCGCCCTGCGGCTGGTCGGCTTCCTCACGGTGTGGGTCGCGCTCGCGGTCTTCACGATCGAGGGTGCGACCAGACGGCGACGTCAGCAGCCCGCGGGTGAGCAGGTCACGCTCGCCGCGGTCGTGCCCAACCCAGTCCGCTAGCCCCTGTTGATCATGGCAAAACGAGCGCAAATCGGCGCGAAAAGCGCGCTCTTCGCCATGATCAACTTGTCGAGGCGGCGGCGGTTACGAGCCGGACGCGGATGCTCCGACCCCGGCCAGCCGGGCGTTGTCGATCACCAGCGCAGCCGGGCCATCGACCAGGCGCAAGGTCGACAACGCGGTCTCGCCGAACGCGTTCTTCACCGCACTCGACAGCGCGATCATCCCGATCACCGCGCCGCCGTGACCCTTGAGCGGCATCGAGAGGAACGTCGCCATCCCGCGGTCGTCCTCGTCGCCGAGCAGGCCGCTCGGGTCGGCGAGCCGCAGCTCGAGATCGGCGACCGAGATCGCCTGCCCCGACACGGCACCCAGCGCGTCGACCGCGGCATTGAGCATCCCGGAGTACTGCACCTGCGAGGTCTCCTGAGCCACCGCGACGTACGCCGTCCGCTCCTCGAGCAGCAGCACCGAGGCGAGGTCGTACTCGACGAAGCGTCGGAGCACGTCGAGCACTCCGGCGACGGTCTCCTCGAAACCGTGAGTGGTCGCGGCGAGCGAGGTGACCTCGGCCGCGACCGAGGTCTCGAACAGCTTGCGGTCCAACAGGTCGCAGACCCGCGACAGCACGTCGTCATCGCTGAGCTCGACCGGATCGGCGCGCATCAGCTTGCGGCCCTTCAGCGCGGCCGTGGCCGCGTCGACGACCTCGTGCACGGCAGCCACCAGCTGTGGCGCCTCGAAGTCCTTGGTGAAGTAGCGCTCGGCCCCGGTCTGCACGCCCCAGTAGCGGTCACTGGCCGCGTCGAGCGAGGTCAGCAGGATGATCGGGATGTCCGCGGTCTGCCAGTCGTCCTTGAGCAGCCGCGCGGCGACGTACCCGGACACCCGGGGCATCTGGACGTCGAGCACCACCACGTCGGGCATCGTCCGGAAGACCTGCTGGACGGTCGAGACACCGTCTTCGGCAAGGACGATGTCGAACCCTTCCTTGGTCAGCACAGACGTCAAGATGCGGCGCAGCGTAGGGCTATCGTCGGCAATGACCACGGTCGGCATAGCTGTCTCCTCTAACGTCCGACGAGACGGCGAACCGTCTCGACGAGCTGATCCTGGTCGAACTCGGTCTTGAGCAGGTATGCGCTGGCCCCCGCGTCGAGCCCGGCCCGCTGGTCGTCCTCACTCACCCGGCTGGTCATGATCACCACAGGCACATGCTCCCAGCCCCGGGTCCGCCGGATGGCGCGGGTGAGGTCGTAGCCGTCCATGCCCGGCATCTCCACGTCGGAAAGGACCAGGTCGGCCGGCTCGTCGCTCAGTCTGGCCGCGCCGTCGGTGCCGTCCACGGCCGTGGTGACGTCGTACCCTGCGCCTTCGAGGATCGCACGTTCCAGCTCGCGGACTCCGACCGAGTCCTCGACCACGAGGACCCGGGCCCGCCGCAGCGCCGGCTCGGTCGCATCGATCGGCGCCAGCAAGGACGAGTACGCCGGCAACGCGCGCTGGCTGCTGTCGATGGTCAGCTCGCGGAGGTCGACCAGGCAGACCACGCTTCCGTCGCCGTCGATCGTCGCGCCACTGATGATCGGTGGGCGGCCGAGGAACGCGCCGAGATCCTTGACCACGAGCTCGCGCTCGCCGTCGAGCGCGTCGACCGCCCACGCGACCTGGCGATCGCCCTGGCGCACGACCACGGCGGCCTGCGGCGACGTCTCGTTCGTGTCGACACCGAGCGCGCGACCGAGGTCGAGCAGCGGAAGCGTCTCGCCGTGCCGGACCACCACCGGGCTGCCGGCGAGGGCGTGGACAACCGCGTTCTTCAACGACAGCGACTCGACGATTCCGGGGACCGGCAACGCGAACCGCTCGGAGCCGACCCGGGCGATCAGGCAGCGCAACACGCCGAGGGTGACCGGCAGCGTCACGCTGAACGTGCTGCCCACCCCCGCCGCGGAGCGCAGATCGACCAACCCGCCAAGACTTTCGACCGCGGTCCGTACGACGTCGAGCCCGATGCCGCGACCGGACGCTTCGGTGACCTCGGCGCTGGTCGAGAAGCCGGGAAGGAACAGCACGTTGTGCAGCGCCGGCCCGGTCACGGTCGAGTCGGCCGGCAGAACGCCGCGACCGATCGCCTGCACCCGCAGGTCGTCGTCGTCGATGCCGACGCCGTCGTCTGTGACCTCGATGACCACGGTTCCGCCGGCGGCGCGAGCGGTCACCGTCACCGTGCAGTGCGGCGGCTTGCCGGCCGCGACCCGGTCGGCCGGTGACTCGCAGCCGTGATCGACCGCGTTGACGACGAGATGCTTGAGCGCGTCGGAGACACCGTCGAGCACCTGCTTGTCGAGCTCGACGTCCTGGCCGAGCATGACCAGCCGGACCTCCTTGCCCGATGCGGTCGCCAGGTCACGGACCACCCGGGGCAGACCGGCAACGACCCGGCGGACCGGCACCATGGCGAGACCCATCGCGCCGTCCCGCACCTGGGCGAGCCGGCCCTGAGCGTCGTCGGCGAGCTCGTGCAGGTCACGCGAGGCGGCAATCATCTGATCGTGCGCTGCCAGCAGCCGCAGCATGGCTTGATTGGCCTCGCTCGCGCTGTCCAGCAGCGGGAGCGAGTCCCGCAGCTCGCGCAGCCAGTGGGAGGTGTCCGCGACGATCGCGTCGATCGCGCCGCTGGCGCGCTCGAGGCGACGGGAGTCGAGCTCGGCTTCGCCCACGACATCGATCAGCTCGTAGACCTTGGCCGTGGTCACCCGGACCGAGTCGACGCCTCGGCGCGGGGCCTCCTCGACCGGCTCGTCGTCCTCGACGGCCGGTGGGGCCCAGTGCGGCACGGTGATCGGCTCTTCGCCGTCGGTGGCCCGCTGCATCGCGTCGGCCAGCGCGCTGAGGTGCTCGACCGGCACCGGATCGGCCACGCCCGGAAGGGCGCCGAGAATGCCGTCGCAGGACGCGAGCAGAAGATCGACCACGTCACGGCGTACCGGCAGGCGGCCGTCCCGCAGGGCGCCCAGCAGGTCCTCCGCGCGGTGCGCGACCGCGAGCATCTCGGACAGCCCGAGCATCCGAGCCGAGCCCTTGACCGTGTGTGCGTCGCGGAACAAGCTCACGACGACCTGGCGCGGCGACGGGTGCTCTTCGAGCGCGAGCAGCCCGGCCTGGAGCGACGCGATGCGTTCCTCGACCTCAGCGCGGAACGTCGCGAGCAGCTCGGGGTCGTCAGCCCAGCCGGCCATCGGCGACTCCCGCGGTGATCGTCACCTAGGTTGCATCGGCGCGGGTCATTCGACCCTGAACCTCCCGACCGTGCCCCGCACGGTCTCCATCAGGTCGCGCAGCCGGGCCGCGGACGCAGCGTGGCTACGCGTGGCCGAGGTCGCACCGTGGCTCGCACCGGTGACCAGGCGCATCGCGGCCACGACCGCATCGCTGGCCT
>CAYNDD010000108.1:0-10500 GCA_964395425.1 uncultured Frankiaceae bacterium | reverse complement strand
CGACCCTGCTCGGCCTCGCGTCGTTCGGCACGTTGTTCCTCGGCAGCGTGCTGGCGGTCTTCCTGGCCGCCGGCGCGGTCAAGGGCGACGTCGATCGAGGGCTCGTCCAACCGCTGGTGGTGCGGCCGGTCGGGCGCGGCGTCTACCTGGCCGGGCGGGCGCTTGCCGCGATGACCGTCTCGGGCGGCTTCGTCCTGGTGGTCTCGGGCGCCGCCACGATCACCACCCGGGCGCTGTTCTCGAGCCTGCCGCCCAAAGCCTGGACCGTAATCCCGCCGCTGATCGTCGCGGTCCTCGTCGTGACCATGCTCACCCTGCTGGTGTCGTCGCTGCTGTCGACGGTCGCGACCGGGATCAGCGTGCTGATGGCCTATGGCGCGGGCCTGATCGCCGGTCTGCTCGGCGAGATCGCTCGGGCGTTCTCGGCGCACACCCTCAGCGACATCGCAAACACGGTGTCCTACCTGCTGCCGTTCGAGGCGCTTTACCGCGATGCGCTCCAGCGGCTCTCGCCGGGCGGATCGTTGGGCCAGCTCGTGCAGCTCGGACCGCTCGGCGGGGCGCAGGGCGGTGGCGTCGGGCTCTGGATCTACACGCTGTTCTACCTGTGCGGGTGCGCGGCGCTTGCGGTCTGGGCGTTCCGCCGCAGCGACCTCTAAGCCGGCGCGTCCAGCGCGGCTTCGATCGCGCTGACCACTGCCGGGTCGTCCGGCGTCACCTTCGACCGGAACCGGCCGATGACCTCGCCCTGCCGGTTGATCAGGAACTTCTCGAAGTTCCACTTGACGCTGCCGGCCGATCCGCTCGGGTCGGCCGCCTTGGTCAGCTCACCGAAGAGCGGGTGCTGGCCGCGGCCGCGAACCTTGACCTTGGCGAACATCGGGAACGACACGCCGTACGTCACGCTGCAGAACTGCGCGATCTGCGACTCCGAGCCGCTCTCCTGGAACAGGAACTGGTTGCAGGGAAAACCGAGCACCGAGAAGCCACGATCCGCGTAGGTCTCGTGCAGCTGCTGCAACGCGGCGTACTGCGGGGTGAAGCCGCACTTCGACGCGACGTTGACCGCGAGCAGGACCTCGCCGGCGTGCTCGGCCAGCGTTGCCGGCTTGCCGTCGATCGTGGTGAGAGGGATGTCATAGACGGACACAGCCAGCGCTCCTCGAGTCGGATCTGCCTCCATCGTCGCACCCCGCCGGACCGGGGCTCTGCGCGGTTCGCCAACCGGCCTGACACCGGATTCGTCGATTCGGGATGATGTGACGGGGCGTTCACTGACGGCGTTGGAGGGGTAGTGAGCCAGCTTCCTCGGTACCACCTGCCGAGGCCCAGGCTTACCGACGCCTTGCGGGACGCCTCGGTCGCAGTGATCGCAGGCGGGGGCGGCTACGGCAAGTCCCTGCTCTCGACCGAGCTCAGCGACGTACTCGGGGTACCGACGATCACCGCGGTGCTCGACCAGCCCGACGTCTCGGCCGACCTGTTGCTCGTCCGCTTGCGGTCGGCGGTCGCGATGCTCGGCCTGTCCGATGTCGCCGCCCGGATGGAACAGGCGGCGCGCCACGAACCGGCCCGGCGGCTCGACGCGATGTTCGAGGCCCTCGAAGGCCAGCCGGTCTTGCTGGTGGTGGACGAGGTCCACAACGTCCGACCGGACGCCGTCGATCTGCTCGTCGCGACCGCTGCCCGGCTCGGCGACGCGCAGCGCCTGCTGTTGATCGGCCGGCACGTGCCGGCCGGCCTGGACGCCTTGGTGGAGGCCGACCGGACCGTCGTACTCGGCACCGCCGAGCTTGCGCTCACCGACGACGAGCTGGCCCAGCTGTGTACGGGCGGCTTCGGCCTGAGCCTGTCGCCCGACCAGTTGGGTGAACTCGGTAGGTCGACCGGCGGCTGGCTCGCCGCCGTCGTGCTGTTCGCCACCGGCTCGGACACCGACGACGCCGAGCTGACCGTGTCGGGACGCGACTCACGATCGGGACCGGCGGTGCTCTCGGCACTGGTCGACGACATCCTGAACCGCCTCTCGGACCGGGAGCAGAACGCGCTTCGTCAGGCCTCCCACCTGCCGTTGCTGGACGACGATCTGGTCGCCGCGGCGACCGGCCTGGACGACCTTCTGGTGTCCGTCCGGTCGGCCGGGCTGCCGTTGTCGAACGCACCGGGTGGCTGGTCGGTGCTGATCGGACCGGTCCGCGACCTGCTGATGGACAGCGCACCCCTCGAGGTCGAGACGTTGCGGCGCGGTGCTGACGCCTACGTGGCACGTGGCGAGATCGCGCTCGGCTGCGAGCTGTTGATCGGCCACGACCAGAGCGAGGCCGCAGCGGAGCTGCTTGCCGGCCTGACCCCTCAACAGTCGGAGGCGCTGGACCTGGCCGAGTTCGCCGGCCTGGCCGACCGGCTGCCGGACGACATCGTCGCCAAACACCCTCGTCTGCTGATCCACCTGGTCCGGGCCTGCGAGCCCGGCGCGGTCACCCGGTTGCGCGCGACGACGAGCGAGCGAGCCGGGCGCCTCATCGACCCGACCCGCGAGCCGATGTTGTATCGCGAACTCAAGGCTGAGCAGGCCCGCGACCTGTTCTGGGCCGAGCGCCACAACGAGGCAGACGCGGTCGCCGGTGAGTTGCTCGCCCAGACCGGGCTCGGTGAGGACCTCACCCGAGCCCGGTTCCTGGAGGTGCTCGGGTGGGCGACGACGATGCAGAAGGACGACGTCCATCTCGGGTACGCCGAGGAGCGGATCCTGCTCGCCGCCCGTACCTACCGTGCGCACGAGCAGTGGACCTGGCTGGCCCATCTGATGATCCCGCTCGCGATGTGGGTGCACGCGGCCCGTGGCGCGTACGACGAGTCGATCCGCTGCATGGACGAGGCGCTGACCCTCGCGGTCCACAACCGTTACACGCGCGGCACCATCCTCACCTTCCGTTCCGAGGTCCTCGACACGATCGGGCGCTACGAGGAGTCCGCGGACAACCAGGTGGAGGCCCAGGCGATCGCGGACACGACTCACGATCTGCGACTGCGGGCATACGTCCAGTGGAACTACGCCAGGCGGGCCTCACAGCAGGGCGACCCCGACGCGACCCTGGCCGCGATCAAGGCGGTCGAAGAAGACGCAACGGACTGGTTCGACCAGTCGGGGTGCTGGTTCCTCTCTGACGCTGCGAACTTCCTCGACCGGGTCGGACTCACCGAGCTGGCGCATGACTATCTGGCCCGCGCGAAGGAGATGCCGCCCGACGAGCCCGCGCTCACCCGGGCGGAGGCCGCGTTGGCGGCCCGGAGCGGAGATCCCGAGGAGGCGGAGCGGCATCTGCTGGCGCTGCAGGGCAAGCCGTGGTTCGAGCCCCGCGAGCTCTGGCACGCCACACTGCTCCGGGCGATGGCTGCGTCCCGGCGCGGCGACTCGAACGCGGCGGTCCTTGCCGCCGAGGCGTTCGCGCAGGCCGCGCGGCTCGGACATCCGCACCTGCCGCTGATCCAGGAGCGGACGATCGCCGAGCACTTGTTGGCATTGAGCGCGAGCAACGGCGGGCTCACCGCGATCGACCTCGACCTGAGCGCGTTCCCGGTGGTGGTATCGATGCTCGGCCGATTCGAAATCACCCAGGCCGGCCATGTGATCGACATCCCGGCCGGGCAAGGACGGCAGCTGCTCAAGCTGATCGCGAGCGCCGGCGGCACGATGCTCGCCGAGCAGGTGATCGACCATCTGTGGCCGGAGATCGATCCGGACGTCGGAGCGAACCGGCTCCGGACCGTGCTGAACCGGCTGCGCGAGTCGGCGTCGGAGCTCGTGGTCCGAGACGAGCGGGCGCTGCGGCTGGCGCCGCACGTGCACACCGACGCGCACCGGTTCGAGACCGATGCCCGTAGGGCCGAGGCGTTGGCGGCGACCCGCTCGCCCGAGGCGTTGTCGGTGGCACGAAGCGCGCTCGCGGTCTACCGCGGCGATCTGCTCCCCGACGACGCCTACGAGCAGTGGACGATCATGCCGCGCGAGCGCCTCCGCCGGCACGCGCTGTCCCTGCTCGACCTGTGCGCCGACTCCGCCGCCGGAGTCGGCGACGTCGATGAGGCGGTCCGCTGCCTCGTGCGGGCCACCGACATCGCGCCGTACGAGGAGGAGCGCTATCTCGAGGTCGCCCGGCATCTGCTCACCCAAGGTCGGCGGGGGGCGGCGCGGTCGTACGTCGATCGGGCTCGCGGCGTCCTCGAGGAGCTCAACCTCGCGCCGCCGGCCGCCCTGCTCGACCTCGATCGGCTGGTTCGCCGGGTGTGACGTTGGTGTGACGCGGCCGCCCGACACTGCTTTGCATGCCGCCGATCCGGGTTCTCGTCGTCGATGACGACGCGGCGATCCGCGCCCTGATCACCACCACGCTCTCGGGCGAGGGCCTCGAGGTCTTCGAGGCCGGCGGCGGCGGCGCGGCGCTCGACATCGTGACATCCACCCATCCCGATGTTGTCGTGCTCGACTCGGACATGCCTGCGATGACCGGCTGGGAGGTGGCCGACGTATTGCGCGCCAATCCGGCGACTACGGCGATCCGGACGATCGTGCTGACCAGCCAGTCGCCGGGTCGGCCCGGCGTCGTGTCGTTGCCGGCAGGCGTCGACGCGTGCCTGCGCAAGCCGTTCGACTCGCACGAGCTGGTCGCCGCGGTCAAGCAGCTGGCCGCACCGAACCGGCGGCGCTAACGTCGATCGCGTCCGGCTCCGAGATGAAGGGCACGACACGATGCTGGGTGGCGAGGCCGGCTGATGGGTCGTCGTACCTACATCCGCGGCGCGGACCTGGCTGAGCCGCTCCGCGCGCTGCGGACCGAGCTGAAGGTGCCGGCCGAGTTCGCGCCCGAGGTGCTCGCCGCCGCCGAGGCCGCGCGCGACTCGTGGACCCGCGCGGGCCGGGTGGACGCCACCGATCTGCCGCTCGTCACGCTGGACCCGAAAGGCTCGCGCGATCTCGACCAGGCCTTCGCGCTGGCCCGGAGGGGATCCGGGTATCGCTTCCACTACGCGATCGCCGACGTCGGCGCATTCGTCACGCCGGACGGACCGATCGCCGCCGAGGCCCGCGTCCGCGGCGAGACCGACTACCTGCCCGACGCGCGCGCGCCGCTGTATCCGGTGTTGCTCTCGGAGGGTGCCGCCAGCCTGCTGCCGGACGGCGATCGACCCGCAGTGCTGTGGCAACTGGATCTCGATACGGAGGCGGAGCCGACATCGGTCGAGGTACGACGCGCGGTCGTGCGCAGCCGGGCGCAGCTGGACTACGATTCGTTGCTGACCACGCACTCGGAGTCGACCGATCTGCTCGCCGTGGTCGGTGATCTGCGGCAGCGCCGCGAACGCGAGCGCGGTGGCGTCTCGCTGAACGCGCCCGAGCAGTACGTTGCGCGGGACGGCGACGGATGGACGCTTGAATACCGACTGCCGGTGCCGGCCGAAGGGTGGAACGCGCAACTCTCGCTTCTGACCGGGATGGCAGCGGCGAAGCTGATGGTGGAAGCCAAGGTCGGCCTGCTCCGCACCATGCCGCGACCGTGGCGTCACAAGGTCGAGTCGTTCCACCGCAGCGCCGCGGCGCTCGGCGTGACGTGGCGAGAAGGCGTGTCGTACGCCGACTTCATCCGGGGTCTCAATCCCGCTAAGCCCCCGCAGGCGGCGCTACTTCGGCTGGCTGGCGCGTTGCTCCGCGGCGCCGGGTACGTCGCCTTCGACGGCGAGCGGCCACAGCAGATCCGGCACGCCGCGGTGGCAGCGCCATACGCACACGCGACCGCGCCCCTGCGCCGCCTGGCCGATCGTTATGTGTCGGAGGTGTGCCTGGCGATTTGCGCCGGGACCGAGGTGCCCGGGTGGGCCCGGTCCGGGCTGCCCGAGCTGCCGCACCTCATGTCGACCGCCGACCAGCACGCGCACGCGGTCGATCACGCCGTGGTCAACCTGGCCGAGGCTGTACTGCTGCAGGACCGGGTCGGCGAGGTCTTCGAGGGAGTCGTGGTCGAGGTCGAGGACGACCACGGCGAGATCCAGCTCCGCGACCCGCCGGTCCGCACCCGGATCGACGGCCCCGACCTGCCCTTGGGCCAGGAGATCCGCGCCCGCCTGGCAAGGGCCGACGTCGCCGCCCGCACGATCATCTTCACCCCCGCCTGACCGTGCAGCGCCATGTACCGCCGGCGGTACGTGCTGCTGCACAGCCCGCTTGGCGCTACTCCCACTCAAAGATGACCCCAAAGATGTTGGGTAGAACGGCGTTTCCACGTTCACCCTTTCGGGTGAACTTCCGGGTACAGGGGGAGAATTTTCGTCCCCGACTCGGGTGATCACGGGTCCACGGAGGAGAGACCCATGCGAAAAACCCCGATGATCGATGAAGTCCCTGGAGGAATGGCTGATCGTCCGCTCGGCCCGT
The DNA here is from genome assembly GCA_964395425.1 of uncultured Frankiaceae bacterium. Classification (GTDB taxonomy): domain Bacteria; phylum Actinomycetota; class Actinomycetes; order JAFAQI01; family JAFAQI01; genus DATAUK01. The sequence continues at coordinate 4,070 of CAYNDD010000108.1, read as the reverse complement.
TGCGCCCCGGCCACGGTGACGAACGACCGTGCACTCATTCGGCGTCTGTCTGCGCATGTCGGCCCTATGCAGATTGGCTCGCTGACGCCCCAGCACGTCGAAGACTTCTTCTTCGGAGCGGGCGGCATCCTCTACAACCGACGCGGCGGGATCAACTCCCCCAAGGACGGGATGCTCAAGGCAAGTTCCTACAACAAGGCGGCTGACCGCGCTCGCCAGTTTCTCCTGTTCGCACAAGGTCGCGGCTACATCCGGCGCGACCTGATGATCAACGTCAAGGACCGGCCGGTCATGCAGCGGCAGCGCCTCTTGCTGACGCAGCGGCTGCCATCGCGTTAGCAAGTGCAGACTCCTTCGCGTAGAGCGCCGATTCCTTTGCAGAGTCGTTAGACCTTCGAGCCTCGCGTAGGGCTTCAAGAGCCGCTACGGCAGCCACTACGGTTGCGATGGCAGCCATCGTCGTGACCACGGCCACGAAGACGGTCATCTGTGCTCCTTTGACAACGTTGCATTGGCCTGACCTCTCCCATCATGGCAAAGTGCCATGCTTGCCAACAGCAGGGCGAGCGAGCAGAAGAAGTCGTCTCGAAAGGACGCGTGAGACTTCGGTGCAAGTGCGAGCCGCGAGGGAACTTCGAGCGTCAGTCACGCCATACGAGTGCTGGGGGTTGCGGTGTTTGGTCGCAAGAAGGAGCCACAGGGGATCGGGCAATACTTCGTCGCGCTGACGACTGACGGGCCACGCTGTCACCTACAGGTCCACCAGAACGAAGACCTTGCGGCGATGACTCGCGCCGCCGTTGCACTCATCCACTCGACATTTGTCTCGCACCGCGTTGCTGGGACGGGCTACCAGACAGAGTGGGTCGGCTGGTTAGACAAATGGACAGAGTGCGAGGAACACGCTGAGCGTGTGATCCTCTACCGCGAAGTGAACCCTCAACCCGCCGAGCCATTGATCGGAAGCCCAACCAACGTCGTGACATCCGCGATGGGAACCGCCGCGTTGGCCAAGGGCAAAGAGGGTTGGGACCTCGTGACTGATTGCCACGCAGACACCGAGTTCATCGCCCAGCGCCACGGACTACCCACTCTGTTTGCGCTACTAGAACTCGCGGAAGCCGACGAGATGCTCACGGAGATCAACCGTCAGTCGATGCATTTCATCTCGGGCGCACACAGCAACGCCGACTTCTCGAATCCGAACATCATCCGCGGACTACCTGGCCTGATCCTGCCGACCGCCATTGACCTTGCCGAGGCCTCGACAGTGCAGTTCAATCTGGACGACTGAGGCCATGTGGTCGCCATTCAGGACCGATCGGAGCGCACGGATCGCCGTATCAAGGCGGGCACACAGGCAAAGAGGCCCCATTGGAACGCTGACGCAAACACGACCGCCAGTATCGACGTAACTGCATCCGAGCCGATCTCCTTCGGGACCACTGCCGCGATGGCGATCAGTCCCAGCCACACGCACCAATCGGTCCACGGCGGGCGGCGAAACAGCGGCGATGATCCAGAGGAGTTCGTCACCGCTGGCCCGCGTCCCGACCCATAAACGCCAGCATGGTTGTACAGGCCCCACCGACCGAGACCGCAGCAATTGCCACTCCGATCACCTCGATAACGCCCGGCAGTCCTGTTCCAGGGTGCGAGTTGGCGTAGTTGATCTCGTGGAAAAGCACGCCCAGCCCGAGAATCACACCGACCCCCCAGGCAATGAGCGCAGCGGCCCGCAGACCCTCTCTGGTCATGAGCCTCCGTTCACTAGCACTCGTTCAGCCATCCTCAGACCACGAAGTGCAATATCAGCAGCAGTACGGACCCAAGAGTCGTAATGATGCTCAGCGTCGCGGCGTAGTTCGGGATCGCCTGCGCCTCGGCGTGGCTGTAGTTCGCCATCACGCCGTTCCCCCAAAAGGCAAGAAGCGCGTTGACCAACGAGATCACGAACAGGCCGCTGTGACCGTGATTGACCACCGCAACCACCACTGCGAACGCGATGAGCAAGATGCTCATTGGTCACCCCCGCACGCATCCTGCCACGGCACAGATGGGCCAGCCCGGAGGGCTTCGCCACATCGGGCGGTCGTTGTTCGAGACCAGGTGTACAAATCAAACGTCAAGTCGGGCCTCGGCCACCGGCGCTTGATGTCACCATCGGTACAAGAGAACGACAAAACCGCAGTTCAGCACCGCCTCTGTTATTCCCACTCGATCGTGCCGGGCGGCTTGCTGGTCACGTCGAGGACGACCCGGTTGATCTCGCGGACCTCGTTGGTGATCCGGGTCGAGATCCGGGCCAGGACGTCGTACGGCAGGCGGGTCCAGTCGGCGGTCATTGCGTCCTCGCTCGAGACCGGGCGCAGCACGACCGGGTGGCCGTAGGTCCGCTCGTCGCCTTGTACGCCGACCGAGCGCACGTCCGCGAGGAGCACCACCGGGCACTGCCAGATCTCGCGGTCGAGCCCCGCCGCTGACAGCTCCTCGCGGGCGATCGCGTCCGCCTCGCGCAGGATGTCGAGCCGGTCGCGACTGACCGCGCCGACGATCCGGATTGCGAGGCCGGGGCCCGGGAACGGCTGCCGCCACACGATCTCGGCCGGCAGGCCGAGCTCTTCGCCGACCCGGCGTACCTCGTCCTTGAACAACGTCCGCAGCGGCTCGACCAGATCGAACTGCAGGTCGTCGGGCAGGCCGCCGACGTTGTGGTGGCTCTTGATGTTGGCAGTGCCCTCGCCGCCGCCGGACTCGACCACGTCGGGATACAGCGTGCCCTGCACGAGGAAGTCGACCGTCTCCCCCATCGCCTGCGACTCGGCCACGATCTCGCGGGCGGCCTGCTCGAAGACCCGGATGAACTCGCGCCCGATGATCTTGCGCTTCGCCTCGGGATCGGCGACGCCGTCGAGCGCGTCGAGAAACCGGTCCGCTGCATCGGCGACCTTCAGCCGCACCCCGGTCGAGGCCACGAAGTCGCGCTCGACCTGCTTCGGCTCGCCCTTGCGCAGCAGGCCGTGATCGACGAAGACACACGTCAGCCGGTCACCGATCGCCCGCTGCACGAGCGCGGCCGCGACCGCCGAGTCGACCCCGCCCGACAGCCCGCAGATCGCCCGCTTGTCACCGACCTGCGCGCGGATCCGGTCGACCTGCTCCTCGACGATGTTGACCATCGTCCAGGTGGCCTCGCAGCCGGCCACGTCGTACAGGAAGTGTTCGAGCACCTTCTGCCCGTGCGCCGTGTGCAGCACCTCGGGGTGGAACTGCACGCCGGCCAGACCGCGCGCGACGTCCTCGAAGGCGGCGACCGGCGATCCGTCCGAGGACGCCGTGGTGGTGAAGCCGGCCGGCGGCGCGAAGACCGCGTCGCCGTGCGACATCCAGACCTGCTGGACCGCCGGCAGGTCCGCCAGCACCACGCCACCGTCACCGTCGACCCGCAGCGACGTGGCCCCGAACTCCGACAGCCCGGTACGCCGGACCTCGCCGCCCAGGGCCAGCGCCATCGCCTGGAAGCCGTAGCAGATCCCGAACGTCGGCACGCCCGCGTCGAACAGCGCACGGTCCACCTGCGGCGCCCCCTCGGCATAGACCGAGGACGGGCCGCCGGACAGGATGATCGCCTTGGGATGCTTCGCGAGCATCTCGGCGACCGGCATGGACGAGGGAACGATTTCGCTGAACACCCGGCATTCCCGCACCCGGCGGGCGATCAGCTGGGCGTACTGCGCGCCGTAGTCGACAACGAGGACCGTGTCGAAACCCGCGGCTGCCTGCATCGGCCAAGCCTAATCTGGCGGTTGCCGGCTCGCCGTGAGGCCCGGGGTCCACGATGATGCGAGGCGACGCGAAGGGAGCATGATGCCGGCGCCAGCCGCGGGGTCCGATCGCCCGATCTTCATCGTCGGGGCGAACGGCACGGGCAGCACCCTGCTCCGGCTCATGCTCGACAGCCACGAGCGGATCACGATCCCGGGCGAGACCGGGTTCCTGCGCCTCGCGCTCGCCCATACCTGGGTGCCGTTCTGGCCGCTCGGCGGCCAGTGGCACACCAACCTGGGTCT
>CAYNDD010000107.1:0-10520 GCA_964395425.1 uncultured Frankiaceae bacterium | reverse complement strand
GACCGGACCCGGTCTGGACGTTCGCCCACACGGGGTCGGCCCACGGAGCGAGCAGGACCTCGGGACCGAACGTCGAGCCGTTGTAGGTGCGCTCGTAGAGGTTGCCGTCGGTCTTGCCGTAGAACAGCTCGCCGTTGACCATGAACGCGCCCCGGATCGAGCCCCACGGGATGCTGCTGGCCAGCGTGACCTCGGACCCGGCCGACGTACCGTCGTAGTGGCGGTAGCTCAGCCGGTCGACGTTGACCACCGGCGGGACGGGAGTCGGGCCGGTCTGGTCCACCTCGACGCCGTTGACGACCGCGTTGTCAGACGGACCGTTGGTGTAGGCAACCGTGACCATGCCGTTGGCCGGTGCAGTGACGTTGAACGACTTCATCTCACCGACCAGGTTGCCGACGTCGGCCACGATGTCGTAGTTCGACAGCACCGGGTTCCCGTCGATGGCGACGTTGAAGACCCGGTTGCCGGGGTTCTGGGTGCAGCCGCAGTTGTTGGCCATGAACAGGTTGACCGTCAACGGCGTACCGGCCGCAACCGGGAAGTTGTACGTCTGCGGTGCCCAGCGCTCGGTGGAGAAGATGTCCGCCGGCACGTAGGACGGGACCGTCGGGCCGACGGTGCCGTTCCACGGCTGACCCCAGTTGGCGACGTTGCCACCGGTGCGAACCACGTCGCCGGTGCCGACCGTGTCGCCGTCATCCTCAAGCCAGTCCGCAGCTTGACCGTCGGTGGCGTTGATCTCCGCACCACCGGAGTGGACCCGGTAGATCGGGACCGGGGTGGTGAAGTTGGTCGGGCCGGACTCCTTCACGATCTCGATGCCGTTGATCAGCGGGTTCTCGACAACGTGGGAGAACTCGATCGTGACCTGGCCGTCGCTGGTCACGGTTTCGTCCTTCATCGTCCCGGTCTGGTCACCGGCGGTCGCCACGATGTCGAAATTGTGGAGGAACGACTGGCCATCAATGCTCACGTTGAACACCCGCTGGCCGACCTGGCTGGTGCCGCCGTAGCGGTTGGCGAAGTAGAGCCGGACGTCGACCACGTCACCAGCAGGCACCGCGAACGCCCAGTGCATGTTGCCGTTGTCGCCGACGTCGTTGCCCGGATCCCACCGCTCGGTGTTGAAGATCGCTGACGGCGTGGAAGCCGGCACCGTGCTGTCCACGTTGGTGATCGGTGACCAGCTGGCAGTATTGCTGCCAGAGTTTCGGTAGGGCGACGGGTCGCTGGTGTCGCCCTGCCAGTCCGGGCCGTTGTCGATCGCCGGGATGGTCGGGCCGCCTGCATCCACTCGATAAAGCACCGGGCTGTTGCTCGAATTCGGGAACGCGCCAGCGGTGTACACCCGGCCCGGCAGGGTCGGCGTTGCGTCGCTCGGCTCGACCGTTCCGCCGGTGAGCGGGAAAAACGCGATCCGGCCGTGCAAGAACTGGTGGTTGCCGATGTAGGTGGTGTCGCTGCCGACCCACAGGCCGGTTGAGGTGGCGAGCAGGGCCTCGGCCCCCTCACCCCGCGGGTTGCGGCCAGGGTTCCAGGACAGTGGCAGGCCACTGTTGGAGTTGAGCGCGGCGAGGCCCGGACGGGGAACCGCGCCCGGACCGGCGTAGTCGTAGCCGTGCGAGTTGTTCAGCCACCGCTCGTGCCCGCCGACGTAGACCGCCGCGCCCACGATCGCGACGCTTGCGAGGGTGTCCTGGCCGGTGTAGTCGATCCAGGTCGGACGGACGTCCGCGCCGGTCTGGGCGGTCTCGTAGCGGGCCGCGGTGTCACACGAGGAGTTGGTGCCGTCGCTGTTCGTCCCGCTGCCACCGGTCGCAACGACCACGAAGTAGGACCCGTCCGGCGAGAACTGCACGTCGCGGACATAGGTGTCGAACGCGCCCGAGAAGCACTGCGCGGTGTAGGCGTCGGTCGCCCAGTTCGGGTCAATGGTGGCGGACGTCGGGCCGAGGTCGATCATGGCGATCTGGTCACGTGGCAGGCCCGGACCGCCGGTCGGGCCGGCGGTGTTGAAGTTGCCGATTGCGATCAGATGCGTGCCCGACGGGTCGACGTCGATGCGCCGAACGCCGGTGCCTGCGTTGGCGCACGACGTGGTGCCCGGGTTGCACAGGGTCCCGTAGTTGTGGTGCCCGGTGAACGCCAGCTGGACGTAGTTGGTGGCCGCACCGGTGTTCGGGTCGAGCGCCACGAGGCCGGCGTGGCTGACCCCACCGGCGGTGGTGAACAAGCCGGCGACGAACAGGTAACCGTCGGCGAGCACGATGCCGTTGGTTGTGCCGTTCAGCGACGCCGGCTTCCACGTACTGACCAGCGCACCATTCGTCGTGTTCAGCAGCGCGACGTGCATGGTCTTGCCGTCGACGCTCGAGAACGTGCCCGCGATGTAGATCTCGTTAGCGGCCGGGCCCGGGATGATCCGGTCGACCTCACCGTTGACCGTCGGCAGGAAGTTGGTGTTGTCGATCGCACCGGTGGTCGCGTTGAAGGCAAAGAGGTAGTTGTGCGTGTAGACCGTGCCCGGAGTCGCATGTGGGCTCACCGAGGTGAACGACCCACCCAAGTACATGGTGTTGCCGACCTGTCCGATGGCGTACACCGCGCCGTTGTTCACGTCCGGCGTCGCGGTGGCAGGCACCGCGTTGACGATGTTCGGCTGTGTTGGTGAGACCGCTGCCGCCGGAGAGGCGGCGAGCCCCACGATCGAGCTGGCCAACAGGCCGACGACCACGGGCAAGACGGGAAGGGAGAAGCGAATCCTGGGCATGAGGATCCTTATCCAGCCAACACCTGATTCATCCTGCTTCGAGTCGCCGGGACCATCGGTGTTGCGGGACGACGATAGGACGACCGCGACCGTTGGTCAGGCGATCCAGCAAACTCACAGCCTTATTTGTCCGGATCTCACCGACAATTAACTCCAACGGCGTAGCCGGAGGCCGCGCCCGTCGAACGGACGGTCCCCGGCGCTGCGCCGTTCAGGGTCAGGATCCGCCGTCGACCGACTCCTGGCCACCCACGACGTTGGGGTCCTGGTCGAGCACCTTGAGGTCGGCCAGCTCCTTGGGATCGAAGATCCCGGCATGGTCGTACGCGACCCGGTAGTCGCCGGTGTTGCCGATCGCATCGAAGAAGGTGAAGAGCTTCATCTCTGGGAATTGTCCGGAGTCGATCGCCTGGGCGACCGTCGAGTAGAACTGCTCCTCGTTGGTGTCGGAGGCAGCCCGGTCACCGAACTCCCCGAGCCCCCACGGCTTCGAGGTGAAGTCGTGGGTCGCGTCCGACATGCTGGTCAGCGTGTTGTAGAACGGGCTCACCGCCTGGACGAAGGTCGTGCTGTCGCTCGAGTACGGGTCCCACAGGATCCAGTCCACCAGGCTGTTGCCGGGCCAGAGGTCGTCGACCATGCAGTTCCAGCCGGTGAAGCCCATGTAGTTCATGACCCACACCACGTTGGTCACGTTCAGGGCCGCGAACCGGGCTTCGACGTTGGCCCACATCGCTCGGTAGTCGGCCGGCGTGCCGGCACTTCCCTTGTAGATCGTGCTCGGGCAGCTGCTCGCGCCGCTGCTCACGTCGTTCTCTGGCTCGTGGAAGATCGTCAAGAAGATCTTGGTCTGGCCCAAAGCCTTGATGCTCTCCGCCATGGCGTCGATTTGGGAGTTCACGCTGGCGTTGCCGCCGGCGGCGTCCGACCAGGTGTTGGCCGGCTTCCAGTTCAGCAGCAGGAGCACACCCGGGGTCTGGGCGACCTGAACGTCACCGGCTGACAAGGTCTGTCCGGGGCGGCGGTAGTCGTGCACCACCGAGACCGTGCTCCCACTGTCAGCATCGAAGTTCGTCAACTGGCCGTCGGCGTTCGTGCCGCCGAAGCTGGTCAGGTATCCACCGAGCAGGACTCCGCAGCTCGGCACCAGCATGGTCGACAGCGAACAGCCGTTCGCCGGTGAGGTCGGGGACACTGAGGGCGTCGGTGTGCTGCTGACGGTCGGTGTCGGTGTCGGTGTCGGCGTGGGCGTCGGTGTCGGCGTGGGCGTGGGCGTGGGTGTGGGCGTGGGCGTGCTGCTGACGGTCGGGGTCACGGTGGGCGTCGGCGAGCCCGAATCGGTCGGGGTCACGGTGGGTGTCGGTGAGCCCGAATCGGTCGGGGTCACGGTGGGCGTCGGTGAGCCCGAATCGGTCGGAGTCGGCGAAGCGGTCGGCGAGCCCGAATCGGTCGGAGTCGGCGAAGCGGTCGGCGTCGAGGACGTGGTCGGACTCGAGGTCGGGGTCGGTGGGATCGAGGTCGTCGGCGACGCGGTCGGCGTCTGGGACGGGCTCTGGCTGGGGGTGTCGGAAGGAGTGGGCGACGGGCTCGAGGTCGGATGTCTTCTCGGCAGCTTGCGCCCCGCCCCGGGCGCGACGTAGCGGTAGGTCAAGGTCAGGGTCGGCGCGGTGCCGGACTCCCGAGCGTGGAACTGCTCCACTTCGGACCGGGCCGAGGTGGTGATGGCGAACGCATGACTGCCGGCCGTCGCGACCGACGCTCCGATCATCAACGAGACGGTCTGGTCGGTCCGACGGGACCGTCCGGTGGCGACCAGCCGCCCGAGCCTCGGCGCGTCGCGGGCGTCAAGGCTGTGCTGTGTCCATTGACTTGGGCTGACTTCGTAGACCCGCAGATCGGCCGCCGGTAGTCGGCGGGATGCCTTTTGCAGCCTGAGGACCGCTCCGATGAACTGACCCTGGCGGGGTGCCCGAGGAAGGTTGAACTTGATATAGGCGACCCGGCGGTCGTGCCGGCTGTCACTGGCATCGATGCGAGCCCGCCCACCGTGGTGCATGCGCGGCTTGGCCGAGGCTGTGTAGGTATCGCCGGCATCTCGAACGAGCATGTGGCCCACGAGGATCGCCCGTTGCTGACGAGGCTCGAGGGTCAAGGCGTGCACCGACTTCGTGCCCGAGTGACTTCCGGGATACACCCCGCCGACCGCGGCATAGGAGACGCCGGCGACTGAGGCCGTGACGATCCCGACCACCGGAACCGCCAGCAGCGCACGCCGGGGATGAAGCCGATGAGGGTGTCTCGGCTTCGCGTGCGAACCCATGTCCAACACCAACTTCTGTGACTAGGCGGTACCTAGTTGTTCATCGCCCTGGCTGTTGGCCTACTTGAGCCATACGCCAAGTAGCCCAGCGCAACCACTCGCTTGGCCTAGGTCATCCGACCAGGGCCGCATGCACCTGGCATCGGACCGGACAGTGGCTCCACCGTCGATCGCCGGGCCGACGCGTTGAGCAAGCCGGAGGCCCCGTTAGATGACCAACACCAAATACGCTGTTAACGTAGGTACTGGATTGTTCATCACTATCTGCGCGGTTTCGACCGATTAACGGCTCTTATGGCCGCACGGACCCGCGCGCCGGTGTCAATCCTCCACTCGAACCCTGCACCGATCACCCGATCGGCGCACTCACACTCCGCCAAAGCGCCCGTTACGAACAGCCGTGACAGCGCGTACCCTGAAAGGCCGAACCAGGGGGCCTAAGGTCTTCCTCGAGAGGTGCCGCCCACATGCCCGATCAGTCACCGGCCACGACTGAGTACGACCTCGGCCACTACCTCAGGCCACTCAAGCGGCACCGGTGGTTACTCATCGTTTGTGTCGTTTTAGGGCTTTTTGCGGGCGCGGCAGGCGCGGCCGCCGAGCCGCCGTCGTACAGCTCAGCTGCCCGGGTTCAGGTCGATGCGACCAACGTGGTGAGCCAGCAGGCCTCGATCAACGTCGCGAATGGGCGCACCAACCAGCCGGTCAATCTTGACACCGAAGCACAAATCGTCGTATCGACGACTGTTGGGACTATTGCGAAGAAGATACTTGACTCACCCAGTACGGTGGGTTCGCTCCTGAGTCGGGTATCCGTGACGGTTCCGCCTAATTCATCTGTCTTGCAAATCGCGTGCAAGGCCCGCTCGGCGCTGGCCGCCCAAACCTGCGCCAACGCCTTCGCCACTGCCTATCTTCAAGACCGCGCAGCGGTTCAAAAGGCGACGCTCGACGCCGACATCACCGTGACGCAGAAGACGCTCAGCTCAGCGCGAAAGGCGCTCCAGAACCAGGCGAAGGTGGTCGCCCAAGCAACTGCAGGGCCGGCCAAGACCTACGCGATCGCGCTTCAGGCCACCCTCCAGACCAACATCAACCAGCTGAACCTCCAGCTCGACAACCTGGTGAACACGCCCGAGGACCCCGGTCGAGTGATCGTCGTCGCAGGCCCCGGGACGGCGAGCAAGGTCCGCCGCGCTATCCTGCCGCTCACCGGACTGATCCTCGGGGTCCTGCTCGGGATCGCGGCCGTCATCGGCCGCGAGCGCTATGGGCGCTATGTCAGTAATAGTGACGATCTGGCCGCAGTCGGCGTCGACGTGATCGCAGAGATGCCGGCCCGGCGGGGCGGTCGCTCGGCAGGCCGACGCCGAGAGGCGGCCGCGCGAAGCCGCTTCGACCAACGGATCGCCAGCGTCGTCGCGGGTGCCTTCGGCCACGAGGGCGGCATCGTCTACGTAGCGCCGGTTTCACCGGGTCAGGCTGACAGCGGCCTGGCGAAGGGCCTCGCCGCGATCCTCGCCGCGCTGGGCAACGACGTGGAGGTCGTCGCGACGGCCGGCACGGCGCCGCTGCCCGCCACCGCGGTCGCGGCCGTCGCCAAGCAGTTCGCCGAGCCGCCGTCGGACACGGGCGACGTCGGGTTGCGTTGGCCCGGCCGGCGCGACCCGGACCAGCCGGAGCCGGATATGTCCGGCGCCGCACTGGGTGCATTCATCCGTACGCCGATCGAGGCCGCACCGGGCTCGTTCCCAGCCACGATGCGGGCCAAGCTCGACGACGCGCGGCGGCGGGCGCGCTACGTGATCATCGAGGGTGACCCGGCCTCCACCGACGCGAATGCCTATGTCCTCGCCGAGCTCAGCGAAGCGAGCATTCTCGTGGTCGACCCGATGCGTACCAAGCGAGGCGACCTCGGGGAGGTCATCGACCAGATCTCGGTGACCAGCAGCCGGCTGCTCGGGGCCGCGTTGTGGCGAGCGCCACGGCGCAAGGTCAACGAACCGCAGGGCGGCGACTCGACGCTGCCCAACCAGTCGTCGAGTGCCGGCGCGCACTCCTCGGGCGGGTCGTCGGTCCCGACGCGGCCGGTCGATGCTGCTCGCTGAAGCCCCGCACGTCGTCTCGCAACAGCGGCCGGCCACGGGGACGCAACGGCACCGGCTGTTGTTCCCCGGGTGGCCGTTGTGGGCAGCGCTCGTTCTCTACCCGCTCTGGTGGGCACTCGGTCTGGGCGCATTCGAGTTCATCCTCGCCGCGATCCCGATGACGATCACCCTGCTGCACCGCCGGCCGATCCGGCTCCCCGCGGGAATCCGGGTGTGGGCCGTGTTCCTGATATGGAACCTGCTCAGCCTGGTGATGTTGCCGGCGCACGCACCGGACACCACCGCCGGCTCGATCAGCGGGCGCTCGATCAGCCTGCTGCTGCGACTGATCCAGCTGGGCACCGCCACGATCTTCCTGCTCTACGTCGTCAACCTCTCGCCCGAAGAGCTTCCGCAACGACGCCTGGTGAAGTGGATGGCCTGGCTGTTCGTCGTGACCGTCGGGGGCGGCCTGCTGGCACTGGCGGCACCACACTTCTCATACAACGCGCCGTTCGAGCACCTACTCCCGCACAGCTTCCGCTCCAACCAGTACGTCAAGTCACTCGTCCACCCGCAGGCCGCGCAGGTTCAGGACGTCCTTGGCTTCCAGGCTCCGCGTCCAGCAGCACCGTGGGGCTACACCAACCTGTGGGGAAACAACCTGTCGATCCTGCTGGTGTGGTTCTGCGCCTACCTCTGGGAGCCGGCGACCATGCGCAATCGCGCCCGCCTCGCCGCCTTCCTGCTCATTGCCATTGTCCCGATCGTCTACTCGCTCAACCGGGGACTGTGGTTCGGCCTGGTGCTCAGCCTCGCGTTCGTCATCATGCGGCTGGCCCGCAGTGGCGATGCCCGCGCCACGATGGTGGCGATCGCGACGGTAGGGGTAGGCGCGGTGCTCTTCCTGCTCACGCCGTTGAACCATGTCGTCCAGCAGCGCGCCAACCACGGCGCCAGCAACGGCATCCGATCAAACGTCGACCACGCCTCGCTCAAGGGCGCGCTGGAATCCCCCCTGATCGGGTGGGGCGGCAGCCGCAAGGTCATCGGCAGCTCGCAGTCCATCGCCATCGGACCCAGCCCCAAGTGCCCGACCTGCGGCGCGGTCAACCTCGGCAGCACTGGCGAGATCTGGCTGGTGATGTTCGACCAGGGCCTGGTCGGAGCGTTCCTCTATATCGGTTTCTTCGCCGTCGCCTGGTGGCGGCTCAGAGCCGACCGGAGTCTGATCGGCTCCGCGGCCCGGTTGATCGCGATCCTGAGCGTCTTCTACACCTTCTTCTACAACAACCTGCCGACCAGCCTGATGTTGAGCATGCTCTCGATCGGTATCGCCTGCCGGAACCTGCAGGTCTGGCCCGCGCGCGACCCCGCCGGCGAGCTGGCGTGAGCCCTGACCACCCGCGGCTTCGGTACGCCGTCGCCGCGCTCACCGACCTCTTCCCGGGCGCCGAGGTGGGCGCCGCCGGGGCGCAAACCGACCCGGGGCGGACCTTTGCCGTCGCCCCCAGCGCGGCCCGGCCCCGCCTGCTCGTACCGGTCGAGCCCCGCGGCGCCGCTGCGATCGCGCTCCGCGCGTACGGCGGCCGGCTGACCCGCGGCGCCCGCTGGGGCTTGTCCGCCGCAGCCGGACTGTTCGCGGTGACCGGGACTGCGCCACTGCGTACCCGGCTGGGCGTCCACTCGCCCGGTACGTCACCGGTGGCCGGCATCGACGACCACCTCTCCCGCGCGCTGGGCCGGCCGGTTTCGGTGGCGGTCCATCTCACGCCCGACCGCGCGAACCGCAAGCCGGTGGTCCAGGCGCTGGCCGCCGACTCCTCGCGACCCGTGGCATTCGCGAAGGTGGGCGTCGACGAGCTCACGGCCGAGCTCGTCCGCCGCGAGGGTGCGGCGCTCCCGACTCTCGGCGAGCGACTGCCGAGCTCGGTGCGGGTGCCGACGGTCACCCACATGGGGTCACTGGCCGGGCAACCGGTGCTCACCCTCGAGCCCTTGCCCACCTGGCTGCCCGGCCGCTCCCCGCAACTCGGCGACGTCACCACGGCGGCCCGCGCGGTCGCGGCAACCGGACTCGGCGTCCGGGGTCCCTTGCGGGACAGCGCCTACTGGGCCGACATCGAGCTCGGCGTGCGCACGCTGCCGTCCGGCGAGCGGGCCCGGCGCCTCGCCGACTGCGTCGAGCGGATCACCGACGACCTCGGCGACCGGCCGGTGACGTTCACCGCCTCGCACGGCGACTGGACGCCGTGGAACATGTGGCTCACCGACGATGCGCTACTGGTCTGGGACTGGGAGCGCTACGAGCCGGCGACGCCGGCCGGCCTGGACCTGCTGCACTTCCGGTTGAACGAGCTCTACGTCCGTGCGCCGGCCGACCTGCCGTCGCTCGCCGACCGAGTGGTCGCCGACGCACCTGGTGTCCTCGCCCGCCTGGGTGCCGGCGACGCGGATCCGGCGGTCAGCGCGCTGCTCTACCTCGTGCACCTCGGTCTGCGTTACGAACGCGACCGTCAGGCCGACGCCGGGGCAGCGATCGGACACCTCGAGCGCTGGCTGCTCCCGACCGTCGAAGCCGCGCTCGCTGATCTCGCTCCCGCGCGAGGCGTGTAATGGCACGTCAACAGCTCACTCACGCCTTCCAGGCATCCTTCGTCCCCGTCGTCGGCCGGCCGACCGCGAGCCTGCGCACGTTGCCCAACGTGCTCATCGCCGGTGGGCAGCGATGCGGTACGACATCGATGTACCGCGCACTCATCCAGCACCCCGCCGTCCTGCGTCCGGTCGGTCGCAAGGGCGTGCACTACTTCGACACTGCCTACGACCGGGGCGATCAGTGGTACCGCGCACACTTCCCACTTCGTGCCACGGTCGACCTGGTCCGGCGGCGGACCGGAATGGCGCCGGTCGTTGTCGAGTCCAGCCCGTACTACGGTTTTCACCCGCTCGCGGCCGGCCGGATCAATGCTGACCTGCCGGGGGTCAAGCTGATCGTGCTCATCCGCGACCCGGTCGAGCGCGCCTACTCCGCCCATGCACACGAGCTCGCCCGCGGTTTCGAAACCGAACCGTTCGAGCGCGCGCTCGAACTCGAATCGCAGCGCCTCGAGGGCCAGGACGACCTGCTCACCCGCAATCCGCATCTGGTGAGCCTGGAGCACCAACATCACGCGTACGTCGCGCGCGGACACTATGTCGAGCTGCTCCGCCGCCTCGAAGGGGTTTTCGGCCGGCGGCGGCTGCACGTCGTCGACAGCCACCGCTTCTTCGCCGAGCCCGAAGCGATTTGGACCGAGACCCTCGAGTTTCTCGACCTCCCGCTTGCCGGCGACCCGGT
>CAYNDD010000106.1:3963-10678 GCA_964395425.1 uncultured Frankiaceae bacterium | reverse complement strand
CGAGCGCGACCACCTCACCCGGGTGCGCGCGTATCTCGAAGGGCAGCTCAAGGAGTTGGCCGGATTGGAGAGCGCCGCATCACCGCTGCTCAACGTCGGCGGAAAGCCGGCCACCGGCGCCGCGACACCGGCTGCGGCCACCACACCGGCATCCGCACACGCACCGGTGGCATCGGGTCCGGCCGCTCCGGCAGCAGCATCGCCGCCCGCCGCACCGCCGGCACCGTCCGCGGCCGGAGTCACCGTGCCGCGCCTCGCCACCGGCGCCGGGCAGCCGCCGCCGGCCGCAGGTGCGCCCGGAGCGGGCGGGCCGGGTGGGCCATTCAGCACGGCGCCGCTGCCGGCCTCGCCCCAGAACTCACCCGAGTTGTTCACTCCGCCCGGTGCGGCGGCACCGTCCGCTGCACCGGGACACTTCGCGACCGATGTCGATGCCAACAGTGACGTGCCATCGGGACCACCGTCACAGGCCGACGAGGGCGAGACCGACGAGGTTTCCGAATAACGGCCGGCCGGCTGGTACGCCATCGACCGACGTTTGCCCTGTTGCGCGAGGCCCGGGCGGCGACTCACGACGGCCAACGCCGGTTGATGGGGCACTAGACTCGGCGCCCGTGCGGCCGGGGTCGACGTGGTCCGCCGCTGACGCCGCCTCGCCCACCTTCGCCACGGAAACGGAGCCGACCACGTGATCGTCGCGAGCGCGGTGCTGTTGTTCGTTGCGGTTGCGCTGCTCATCGTCGGGCTGTTTCCTTCAATGGGCCTGGTCTGGGTCTACGCGGCGGTTGTGACGGCCGTCCTGGCATTCGTCACGCTGTGGCTTTCGGTCCGCCAGCGGGTGGAGCTTCCGGCCGAAGACCGGCCGGCTGAATCCGGCCCGGTCGGATCCGGCGGGCACGTCTTCGCCGGCGACGCCGATCCCGATGTGGTCGTGGTCTCGATGCCGAACGACCAGGCCGAGCCGGCGGAGCCGTCCTCGAAGCCGGCCGAGCCCGCGACCGACGAGGACCCGACGGCACTGGCCCCAGCGGGCCCCGCGCCGGTCGCCCGCGCGGCACGGGCCGAACCGAGCGCCTTGCAGCGGCTACGGACCGGGTCAGCACTGCTGCCTGTTCCCGCACCGGCAATCCCGGCGCCGGCGGTCAAGAAGGTGGCTCCAGCGAAGAAGGCGCCGGCCAAGGCCGCCGCTGTGACGAAGGTCGCCCCGGTGAAGAAGGCGCCGGCCAAGGCCGCCGCTGTGACGAAGGTCGCCCCACTGAAGAAGGCGCCGGCCAAGAAGGCGCCGTCCGCGCGCACCGTTCCTGCCGTCACTAGCGCTTCGCCGCCGAAGAAGGCGCCGCAGGTCAAGAAGGCCGTCACCGTGCCGAAGGCCGCGCCGGTGAAGACGCTGGCTCCGGTGAAGAAGGCCCCGCCGGTGAAGACGCTGGCTCCGGCCAAGAAGGCCGCGTCGGCCAGGGCCGTCGCGGTGAAGAAGGCGGCGCCGGCCAAGACCATCGCGGTGAAGAAGACAGCGGCCGCGAAACAGGGGGCTCCGGCCAAGAAGGCCGTCGCGGTCAAGAAGACAGCACCGGTGAAGAAAGCCGCTCCGGCCAAGCGGTCGAGCGCCCGCAACCCTCGCTAGCGGGACCCGCGATCGCGCGGCCGGGCAAGCGGTAGCAGGCTGACAGGGTGCTGACCCTCATCTACGACCTGGTCGATGACTACATCGAGCGGCGCGTTCCGCTGCGCGCCGATCACCTGGCCCTCGCGCAGGCCGCGCACGATCGCGGCGAGCTGCGCATGGCAGGTCCGTTCGCCGACCCCTACGACCGGGCCTTGTTCGTCTGGTCGACCGACGACGAGTCCGTCGTGCGGAGCTTCGTCGAGAACGATCCGTACGTCGCCAACGGCGTGGTGACGGCGTGGCGGATCCAGCCGTGGAACGTGGTGATCGGCGGCGAGCCTGCCTAGGAGCTAGCTGATCGCCATCTGGCGGCGGAAAGGGTCACGCGCCGGCGGGGTGGCGAGCTGGACCCGGTCGCCCTCGATGGACAAGCCGGTCAGGCCGAGGACGGAGAGCAGGATCGACAACGTGGTCTCGCCGGCCTCGATACCCTCCTGGGTCACCATCGCGCGGTAGATCAGCGCCCAGTGCTTCGCCGGCGTGTCGTAGGTCCAGTCGACCGAGCCGAGGTGCAACGCGGTGCCCTTGCTGCCGTCCGGGCCGTTGAACGGCCCGCTCCAGCGCTGGATGCCGGCCGGGCCGGCACTGAAGCAGCCCTCCGCCAGGACGTCCTCGTGGTTTGCAGCGTCGAGCAGCGCGCGAGCCTGGAGTTCGGGGAGCACCAGGGCTGGGCGGACATGACTGGTGAGTGCGGGGACGGCCACGGCCCCACTCTTCAGACGCAGGCCGTCAGCCGACGTCTTGAGTAGCGTCAGTGACACGTCTACCTCCCGGTTCTCAGCATGTTGGCTAAGCCGTTCGCAGTAGCCACGCCTGCTCATAAAGAGCATCGGGTCTACCGCTCGTAATAGTCATTCGGCCGAACGGGTGGAAAAATTAACCGACTGAGCGTAGCCAAAACCGGACGCCGCGCTCGCCGGCCTCGTGCGGAGCGAGTGGAGCGGTCGGCGGCCCCTGCGTCACATTGACCGCAAGAACCTCCTCCGCCAACAGATCCGTTCCCTCGCGGAGCGCATCGGCGACCTCGCCGTCGGCCTCCCACCACAGCTCGATCCGGTCCGTGACCTCGAGACCCTGGGCCTTGCGCGCCTCCTGCACGAGCCGGACGATCTCGCGGACCGTGCCGGCTGCACGCAGCTCGTCGGTCAGCTCGAGGTCGAGCGCGACCGTCTCCGTCCCGTTCGCCGCTACCGCCCAGCCGGTACGCGGCGACTCGGTGCTGATGACGTCGTCGGGACCGACCTCGACCCAGTCGCCGCCCACGTCGACCCGCGCCGATCCGCTCGCGCGCAACGCTGCGGTGAGCGTGGCGGCATCCGCCTCCTGGATGGCCTGAGCCACCGCGGGCGTGCGCGACCCGAACCGCCGTCCGAGCGAGCGGTAGTTCGCCTTGACCGATACGTCGACGAGGTCGCCCGCCGTGGTGAGTGCGTCCAGCGACCTGACGTTGAGCTCCTCGGCGACGTGCTGCCGCAACTCCTCCGGCAGGGAGTCCCACCCCGGTGCGGACACCAGCGCCCGCGACAACGGCTGGCGGGTGCGTACGGCGGACTCCGCTCGCGCCGCCCGCCCGAGCTCGACGATCCGGCGGGCCAGCGCCATCTGAGCGCTCAGCTCGGGAGAGATCGCGGCCTGGTCGGCGGTCGGCCACGCCCTCAGGTGGACACTGTCGACCGCGTCGTCGTCCAGGTCGCAGACCAGTCGCTCGTGAACGTCGTCGGCGATGAAGGGCATGAACGGCGCCAGCAGCCGGGTGATGACCTCGACGCACTCATGCAGCGTCTCAAGCGCGGCTGGCTCGCCGTGCCAGAAGCGGCGGCGCGAGCGCCGGACGTACCAGTTGGACAGGTCGTCGATGAACCCGCTCAGCCGCTGCCCGGCCCGGGTGGGGTCGAAGTCATCGAGGGCGGCCGTGACCTCCGAGACGGTCCGGTGCAGCTCCGAGCGGGCCCACTTGTCGAGCAGCGGCAGGTCCTCGGTGCTCCGGGCGGCGCCGGCCTCCGCCGCTGGTTCCCAGCCGTTGGCGGTGGCGTACAGAACGAGGAACGACGCGGTGTTCCAGTAGGTGAGCAGGGTCTTGCGGACCACCTCGTCGAGCGAGTTGTGCCCGATCCGCCGGGCCGACCACGGGCTGCCGGCGGTCAGCATGAACCACCGAAGCGCGTCGGCGCCGTGCCGGTCGAAGAGCTCGAACGGGTCGAGCACGTTGCCGAGGTGCTTGCTCATCTTGCGGCCGTCCTCGTCGAGGATGTGCCCGAGGCACAGCACCGTCTGGTAGGACGACCGGTCGAAGACCAGCGTCCCGACGGCCATCAACGTGTAGAACCAGCCGCGGGTCTGGTCGATGGCCTCGCAGATGTAGTCGGCCGGATAGGCGCGTTCGAACTCCGCAGCGTTGTGATGCGGCGCGCCCCACTGGGCGAACGGCATCGAGCCCGAGTCGTACCAGGCGTCGATCACCTCCGGCACGCGACGGGCCGGCGCTTGGCAGGTGCGGCAGCTGACGACCACGTCGTCGACGAACGGCCGGTGCGGGTCCAGCCCGGACAAGTCGGTGCCGGCGACCGCGGAGAGCTCGGCAAGCGACCCCACCACGGTCAGGTGGTCCTGCTCGCAGCGCCAGATCGGCAACGGGGTGCCCCAATAGCGGTTGCGCGAGAGCGCCCAGTCGACGTTGTTCTCGAGCCAGTCGCCGTACCGACCGGTCTTGATCGTCGGGGGATACCAGTCGGTGCGGGTGTTCTCGCGGAGCAGCTCGGTCTTGATCGCCGTGGTGCGGATGTACCAGGACGGAAGCGCGTAGTAGATCAGCGCGGTGTCGCAGCGCCAGCAGTGCGGGTAGGAGTGGCGGTAGTCCTCGACCCGGAAAAGCAGGCCGCGGGCCTGCAGGTCGGCGACGATGTCGGCGTCTGCGGCCTTGAAGAACTGCCCGCCCACCAGGGGCAGGTCGGCCACGAAGTGGCCCTCCAGGGTGACCGGATTGACCACCGGCAGCCCGTAGCGGCGGGCGCTCTCGAGGTCGTCGGCGCCGAACGCGGGAGCCTGGTGGACCAGGCCGGTCCCGTCCTCGACCGTGACGTAGTCGGCAAGTCCGATGTAGTGCGCCCCGGGGATGTCGACCAGGTCGAACGGCCGGGAATAGCTGAGGTGTTCCAGCGAGGTGCCGGGCATCCGGTCGAGGATCTCCGCACCTTCGCCGAGGGCGGCCGCGACCAGCGGCTCGGCGACCACCAGCAGCTCGGCCGACTCGGCCGGGCGGGCCACGACGTAGGTGACCGACGGGTTCACCGCCACCGCGGTGTTGCTGATCAAGGTCCACGGAGTGGTGGTCCAGACCAGCAGGGTGACGCCGCGCTCGGCCAGCGGGCCGCTCGTGATCGGGAACCGGACATAGACCGACGGGTCGGTGACATCGAGGTAGCCCTGCGCGACCTCGTGGTCGGACAGCCCGGTACCACACCGCGGGCAGTACGGCGTCACCCGGTAGTCCTGGACGAGGAGCCCCTTGTCGAAGATCGTCTTCAGCGACCACCAGACGCTCTCGACGTAGCGGGCGTCCATCGTCCAGTACGCGTTGTCGAAGTCGGTCCAGTACGCCATCCGCTCGGTGAGCCGGACGAACTCGTCGACGTGCTCCAGAACGGACTCCCGGCACTTCTCGTTGAACTCCGCGATGCCGTAGGCCTCGATGTCCTTCTTGCCGGAGAAGCCGAGCCGCTTTTCGATCTCTAGCTCGACCGGCAGGCCGTGGCAGTCCCACCCGGCCCGGCGCGGCACGTGATGGCCGCGCATCGTCTTGTAACGCGGGAACAGGTCCTTGAACACCCGGGCTTCGACGTGATGGGTCCCCGGACGGCCGTTGGCGGTCGGCGGACCCTCGTAGAACGTCCACCGCGGTCCGTCCGCGGTCTGAGCGAGCGAGCGCGCAAAGATGTCGCGGTCCCGCCAGCGGGCGAGCACCTCGTGCTCGAGCGCGGGCAGGTCGACCTGCGGGGGCATCGGGCGGTAGCTCACGGTTGCTCCATCCTCCGTCGTCGAGCTCGCTCGCCGGTCGGGCGAGCAGGTCGTCGTCGGAGGGACGAGGCGCCTCGGCGCCCCGCGGTACCACCCTCCTTGGCCGGCCGGCGACCGGAGTCGTCGGCCAACCCGCTCAAGGGGTGCGGCCGGGTCTACCCACGCTCACCACAGGGGTGCGACGTGCTCTTCCGGCGGCTCGGAGGTGATCGTCACCACGCGCTGGCCCCCGGGCTCACACCGTCCCCGGGTCGCTCGCGGCTGCATTTCGCGGCTGGTTGTCCTCGTCAATGCCTTCTCGCAAGTCCGGATCCTAGTGCCTCAGTGGGCGCCGGTCCCGGGCATTAATCGCCGAATTGCAGCGTTGCACGTCGACGAACCGGGCCGGATTACACTGTTCGGCCTCGCGCCGCACCTTTGGACGGTTCGGCGCGGCAGATTGCCCGGGGTGCGGCGTGGTCCTATCCTGCGCAGACCCCAAGATCGGCGGCCATTCGGCGCCGGTCGTCGATGAGGGAGGTCGAGGTGGCTCGCGAGCGACCGACCAGCGGGGGTCGCCAGCGTGCCCAGGTCGCCTCGAGCCGGACCGCGACGTCTCGTCGTACGGCGTCCACCTCGCCGGCCAAGAAGGCCGTGAGCAGCCGCACTGCGGTCAAGAAATCGGCTCCGGCGAAGAAGTCCGCACCGGCGAAAAAATCCGCGGTCAAATCGGCCGTCCCGGCCAAAAAGTCGACAACCGCCAAGAAAGCCGCGCCAGCGCGAAAGTCAGCGACGGTGTCGAGTCGAGCCGGGCAGAAAACCGCGCCGGCGAAGAAATCCGGCCCGGCCAAGAAATTGGCCGCCGCTGCCAAATCCGCCGCAGCGCGAATCTCCGGTGGGGCGAGATCCGGTGCGCGCAGGCCGGCCGCCCCAGTAAAGGCCGCACCCGCCTCGAGCCGGGCGGCGTCCCGGAAGCCGGCCGCCACGAAGGCCCCGCCGGCCAGGAAGGCCGTCCCCGTCAAGAAGGCCGTCCCCGTCAAGAAGGCACTCCCCGTCAAG
>CAYNDD010000106.1:0-3863 GCA_964395425.1 uncultured Frankiaceae bacterium | reverse complement strand
TCCCCGTCAAGAAGGCACTCCCCGTCAAGAAAGCCCCGGCGGCGAAGCAGGCGGCGCCCGTCAAGAAGCCGCCGGCCAAGAAGGCGGCGGCGAAGGCGGCCGTGACGGCCCGGACCGCAGCCCCGGTCAAGAAGGCCGCGCCGGCCGCGGCCGCGCGCCCGGTCACCCCGGCAAAGAAGGCGCCGGCGCCGGCTCCGCGTCCGACCACCCCCGCGCCGACGGCCCGGGTGGCGAAGCCGGGTGCGACCGTCCTGCCCGGCGAGCGGCCCTGGACCAAGCCCGAGCTGGTCAAGATCCGGGCCGAGCTCGATCTGCAGGCGCGTGAGCTGCGGGGCGAGATCAGCGAAGCGGAGCTGTCCTGGGCCGCGTTGCAGCGTGACAGCGGCGAGGGTGCCGGCGACGACCAGGCCGACGCGGGCACCAAGACCTTCGAGCGTGAGCACGAGATGTCGCTCGCGGCCAACAGCCGCGACCTGTTGTCCCAGGTCGAGCGGGCGCTGCAGCGACTCGACGACAAGACCTACGGCATCTGTGAGAGCTGCGGAAACCCGATCGGCAAGGGTCGGCTCCAGGCGTTCCCGCGTGCAACCCTGTGTGTGTCATGCAAGCAGCGCGAGGAGCGGCGGTAGCCCCCGAGGCACCAGTGGAGGCTGCGCCGCCGCGACGGGCCGGGTGGCTGGTCGTCACCGCACTCCTGGTGATCGTCGCGGATGTGGCGAGCAAGCAGCTCGCGGTCGCCACGCTCTCCCACCGGGCGCCGATCCGGGTGATCGCCCACGTGTTGACCCTTACCCTCACCCGCAACGGGGGCGCGGCCTTCAGCATCGGCGGCGGAGCCACAGTGCTGTTCACCGCGGTTGCCGTGGCCGTCGTGGTGGTGATCGCGCGGACCGCGCGGTCGCTGGTGTCGAAGGGCTGGGCGATCGCACTCGGACTTCTGCTCGGCGGCGCGGTGGGCAACCTCGCCGACCGGGTGTTTCGCTCGCCGGCGCCGTTCCGGGGCCACGTCGTCGACTGGATCCAGCTGCCGCACTGGCCGGTGTTCAACCTGGCCGATTCAGCGATCGTGGCCGGCGGCGTCCTCGCCATGGTGCTGGTCGGGCTCGGCATCGAGCTCGACGGCACCCGGCGGTGACCGCGCGCCGCGTGCCTCTGCCCGAAGGGCTCGAGGGGCAACGGGTCGACGTCGCGCTGTCGAGGCTGTTCGGCGTGTCACGGACCTCCGCCGCCGAGTTGATCGAGACCGGTGCGGTGCTTGTCGACGGCAAGGCCCCGGTGAAGTCCGATCGGCTCGCCAGCGGCGTCTGGCTCGACGTCACGCTGCCCGAGCCCGAGACCGCGGCTTCGGGCGAGCCGCAGCTGGTTGCCGGCCTTCGAATCGTGTACGTCGATGACGACCTGGTCGTGGTCGACAAGCCGGTCGGCGTGGCGGCCCATCCGAGCCCCGGCTGGGACGGGCCGACCGTGACCGGCGGCCTCGCCGCGGCCGGCTACCGGCTGTCCACCTCAGGGGCGGCGGAGCGGCAGGGAATCGTCCACCGGCTCGACGCCGGCACCACCGGGCTGATGGTGGTGGCGCGCAGCGAGCGGGCTTACACCGCGCTGAAGGCCGCGTTCCGGGACCGGACCGTGGACAAGCGCTACACAACGCTGGTGCAGGGACATCCCGATCCCAGCCGCGGCACGATCGACGCCCCGATCGATCGGCACCCCACCCACGACTACAAGTGGGCCGTGGTCGCGGGCGGGCGCCCGAGCGTGACCCACTACGAGACGCTCGAGGCGTTCCGGGCCGCCAGCTTGCTCGAGGTCAGGCTGGAAACCGGTCGGACCCATCAGATCCGGGTGCACATGGCCGCGATCCGCCATCCCTGCGTCGGTGACCTGACGTACGGCGCCGACCCGACGCTCGCTGCCCGGCTGCAGCTCGACCGGCAGTGGCTGCACGCCGCCGAGCTCGGGTTCGCCCACCCGGCCGACGGCCGCGAGGTCCGCTTCACCAGCCCGCCGCCGGCGGACCTGGCCCGGGCCCTGGGCCTGCTGACCGGGTCCGAGTGAGGGTGTCGAGGGCGACGCGCCGGTCCGACACGCGCGACGACGTCGGTGGGTCGTGTTAGAACGGCTGAGTATCTCGGCCGCCTTCCCCCTGGCCGTCATCAAGCACCACCGTTGTTGGGAGGGCCTACGTCCACGAGGATTGGATCCGGAGTGATCGAGCCGGACCAGTTCGTGCACCTGCACGTGCACAGCGAATACTCCATGCTCGACGGCGCGGCGCGGATCTCGGACCTGTTCGCGGAGGCCGCGCGGATGAAGATGCCGGCGCTCGCGATGACCGACCACGGCAACGTCTTCGGGGCCTTTGAGTTCTGGAAGAAGGGGACCGCGGCCGGGGTCAAGCCGATCATCGGCATGGAGGCCTACATCACGCCGGGCACGAGCCGGTTCGAGCGGACCCGGGTGCGCTGGGGTGGTGGCGGCGAGGACGACGTCTCGGGTGGTGGCGCGTTCACTCACATGACGTTGCTGGCCGAGACCACCGAGGGGATGCACAACCTGTTCCGGCTGGCGAGCCGGTCGAGCCTCGAGGGCTACTTCTACAAGCCGCGTGCGGACCGGGAGCTGTTGTCGACGTACGCCAAGGGTTTGATCGCGACCACGGGCTGTCCGTCGGGGGAGATCCAGACCCGGCTGCGGCTGGGCGACTACCCGGGCGCGGTCAAGGTGGCCGGGGAGTTGCAGGACATCTTCGGCCGCGAGTCGTTCTTCTGCGAGCTGATGGACCACGGCCTCGGGATCGAGCGCCGGGTGCACGGCGACCTGTTGCGGCTCGCGAGCGAGCTCGACATCCCGCTGATCGCGACCAACGACCTGCACTACACCTTCGCCGACGACGCCGAGTCGCACGAGGTCCTGCTCTGCGTGCAGTCGGGCAAGACGATGGCTGACCCCAACCGGTTCAAGTTCGACGCCCGCGACTTCTACCTCAAGACTCCGGAGGAGATGCGCCAGGTTTGGCGCGAGGTCCCGCAGGCATGCGACAACACGTTGCTGATCGCGTCCCGGTGCGAGGTGAAGTTCGACGAGAACGCCGACCTGATGCCGCGGTTCCCGGTGCCCGACGGGCACACCGAGGACACCTGGCTGCGGGCCGAGGTCGAGCGCGGGTTGGAGCTGCGCTACCCGGGCGGGGTTCCGGCCGCCCATCGCGATCGGGCGATGTACGAACTCGGCGTGATCGCCCAGATGGGCTTCCCCGGCTACTTCCTCGTCGTCGCCGACCTGTGCCGGTTCGCGCGCGAGTCCGGCATCCGGGTCGGTCCCGGCCGAGGGTCCGCGACCGGCTCGCTGATCGCCTACGCGTTGCGGATCACCGAACTCGACCCGATCACGCACGGGCTGATCTTCGAGCGGTTCCTCAACCCCGAGCGAGTGTCGATGCCCGACATCGACCTCGACTTCGACGAGCGCCGCCGCGGCGACATGATCCGGTACGCGACCGAGAAGTACGGCGAGGACCGGGTCAGCCAGATCATCACCTACAGCACGATCAAGGCGAAGGCGGCGATCAAGGATGCCGCCCGGGTGCTCGGCTATCCCTACGGCCTCGGCGACCGGATCACCAAGGTCATGCCGGCCGCGGTGATGGGCAAGGACATCTCGCTGGCCGGCATCTTCGACGCCAAGCACGAGCGGCACGGCGAGGCCAAGGAGTTCCGCGGGCTCTACGACTCTGATCCGGACGTGAAGAAGGTGGTCGACACCGCCCGGCCGCTCGAGGGTCTGCGCCGGCAGTGGGGAGTGCACGCGGCCGGCGTGATCCTGTCGCGGGAGCCGCTGCTCGACGTCATCCCGATCCAGCG
>CAYNDD010000105.1:0-10698 GCA_964395425.1 uncultured Frankiaceae bacterium | reverse complement strand
GACGGTCAGCGCGACGAGGGTGGACGGGCGGGTGGCCCGGGCGTAGTTCACCGCGCGCAAGGTTGCCTTGTGGACCCTCGACACCAGCACGATCGCATGCACCCGCGACGGCAGTACGTCGTCGCCGTCGTCCGGCGCGAGCTCCTCCTGCACGACGTCGTAGTGGTGCCGGATGCCGCGCATCATCGTGAACAACACCACCATCGCCACGATCGCGATCCACGCGCCCTGGGTGAACTTCGAGATCAGGATGATCCCGAGCACGAGCGCGGTGACGACGGCGCCGACGCTGTTGATCACTCGGGATCGCTGCATCTGTCGACGCCGAGCCGGGTCCTCGGTGAGGGGCAGGTTGCGGTTCCAGTGCCGGATCATGCCGATCTGGCTGTTCACGAACGACACGAACACACCGATGATGTAGAGCTGGATCAACCGGGTGGGCGAAGCTGAGAAGGCGACGATCAGCAGGATCGCGAACCCGGCCAGGATCAAGATGCCGTTGCTGAACGCCAGCCGGTCGCCCCTCGTGTGCAGCTGGCGCGGCAGGTATCCGTCGCGCGCGAGGATCGACGCGAGCACCGGGAAGCCGTTGAACGCGGTGTTGGCCGCGAGCACCAGGATCAACGCGGTCATCGTCTGCAGGTAGTAGAAGCCGAACGAGCCGCTGCCGAAGACCGCGGCACCGACCTGGGCGATGACCGTCTTCTGAGCCGTACCCGCCGGGAGACCGACCAGGTTCTTCGGCGCCGCGGCGACATGGACGTGGGTCACGATCGCCAGCGCCGTGATCGCGATGAACATGCTGACCGCGATGCCTCCGAGCAGCGCGAGCGTGGTCGCGGCGTTCTTGCTCTTCGGCTTTTGGAACGCCGGCACACCGTTGCTGATCGCCTCGACCCCGGTCAGCGCCGTACACCCGGAGGCGAACGAACGGAGCAGCAGGAAGATCAGCGCCAGCCCCGAGTAGTTGCGGGCGCGGATGACCCGGTAGTGCGCGCTCTCGGCCGTGAGGTGATGACCGGCGCCGAGCTTGAACGCGGCCACCGCGATCAGCGCTGTCACGCCGGCGATGAAGGCGTAGGTCGGAATCGCGAACGCGGTCCCCGACTCCCGCACACCACGCAGGTTGAGCAACATGATGATCGCGACGACACCGACGGCCAGCAGGACGGCGTGGCCCTGGAGAGAGGTGATGGCCGACGTGATGTTGGCCACCCCGGAGCTGACCGACACCGCGACCGTGAGGACGTAGTCGACCATCAGCGCACTCGCGACGGTCAGGCCGGCCCGCTGGCCGAGGTTGGTGGTCGCGACCTCGTAGTCGCCGCCGCCGCTGGGATAGGCATGGACGTTCTGCCGGTACGACGCGACCACGACGAGCATCAGGAACGCGACGCCGGCCGCGGCGTACCAGGTGAAGTGGATGAGGGTCAGCCCGCCGAGGGACAGTACGAGCAGGATTTCCTCGGTCGCGTACGCCACCGAGGACAGCGCGTCGCTGGCAAAGACCGGCAACGCCAACCGCTTAGGCAGCAACGTCTCGCCGAGTTGGGCGCTGCGCAGGGGTCGCCCGATGAAGACTGTCTTGGACAAGTCCCCCAGCGGTCGCACGACGGCAAGCGTACGACCCGCCGGTTCCGTGTAGCGTCAAGCCGGTGCACGTCGTGATCATGGGCTGCGGCCGAGTCGGGTCGACCATCGCCAACAGCCTCGAAGCCGCGGGCCACTCGGTGGCCATCGTCGACCAGGACGCGACCGCCTTCCGGCGGCTGCCGCCGACCTTCGCCGGCAGCCAGGTGGTGGGCGTGGGGTTCGACCGCAACACCTTGATCGAAGCCGGGATCGAGGAGGCGTCCGCGTTCGCGGCGGTCTCCAGCGGAGACAACTCCAACATCATCTCGGCGCGGGTGGCGCGCGAGACCTTCGGCATCGACAACGTGGTCGCCCGGATCTACGACCCACGCCGCGCGGAGGTCTACAGCCGGCTCGGGATCCCCACCGTCGCAACGGTGCGGTGGACCGCCGACGCGATGCTGCGCCAGCTCGTCCCCGACGGCGCGCACGCCGAGTGGACCGATCCCACCGGCCATCTCGCGCTCGCCGAGGTGGCCTATCACCAGGGCTGGGTCGGCCATTCGGTGGGCGACGTCCAGAACGCCGCCGAAGGCCTGCGGGTCGCGTTCGTGACCCGCTACGGCGAAGCGCTCCTGCCGACCCGGATGACCGCGATCCAGGACGGCGACCTGCTGCACGTGCTCGTGCTGCGCAGCGAGATCGAGCGGGTCGAAGGCGTTCTCGCCGAGGCGCCGGGTGAGCACGGATGAAGGTCACGATCGCCGGCGCCGGAAACGTCGGACGCTCGATTGCTCGGGAGCTGATCGGCAACGGCCACGAGGTCGTCCTGATCGAGCGCGAGCCCAAGGCGTTCAAGACCGACACGGTCGAAGGCGCGCAGTGGCTGCTCGCGGATGCCTGTGAGATCAGCTCACTGGAGAAGGCCCAGCTGCAGGACTGCACGGTCGTCATCGCGGCGACCGGCGACGACAAGGTCAACCTGGTCGTGTCGCTGCTGGCCAAGACCGAGTACGGCGTACCGCGGGTGGTCGCCCGGGTGAACCACCCCAGCAACGAGTGGCTGTTCAACGAGTCGTGGGGCGTCGACGTCTCGGTTTCGACACCGCGGTTGCTCTCCGCGCTCGTCGAGGAAGCCGTGACGGTCGGTGACCTGGTGCGGCTGCTGTCGTTCCGTCATGGCGAGGCCAACCTGGTCGAGGTGACCCTGCCCCAGGACACCGAGCACGCCGGCCAACGGGTCGGGTCGATCGCCTGGCCGGCCGATGTCGCGCTCGTGGCCATCCTCCGAGACGCCCGGGTCATGGTGCCGAGCCCCGACGACCCCCTCGAGGGCGGCGACGAGCTGCTGTTCGTGGCGGCACCCGACCAGGAAGACGCCCTGCACGACGTGCTCGCCACCCGGCCGACTCCCCCGACCCAGATCGGCGAACCGATCGACCACGAGTCAGCCGTCGCGGAGGATTAGCTCATAGCGCGGGTTGAAGATGACCCGACGGGATCCGCTCGAGGTGATCCGCCCGGTCGCGCGGATCTGGCGACCCGGCGAGATCCCGGCGATCTCGCGCCGGCCGAGCCATACCAGCGTCACGGTGCCGCTGCCGTCGTACAGGTCGATCTCGAGCGAGGGAGTGCCGGCTCGCGGCCGCAGGGTCAGCGATCGCACCCGGCCGAAGACCGTGACGATCCCGCGATCCGGGCACTTGGCGACCGTCGTCGCACCGTCCTCGGCCGACTCACGCTGCAGGTCGTTCGCCTCGAGCTCGGCGTCCTCGCTGGCCAACCGGCGCACCGCTCGGCGCAGCCGGCCCCCCTCGTCGGCTTTGCTCATCGGTACTCGCTCACCTCAGCTCCGTGATCTCCGGTCCCCGTTCGGGCAGCGACAGCGATCGGTCGTCGGTCGGAGGTGACGCGGCCACCTCGCGGGCCTCGCGCGGCAGGTGCAGCGGCAACATGTCACGCGGAGCCATCGCTTCGCCGCCGCGTTGGACGACGATGTCGCGAAACGCGCCCTCGAGCCGGCTGGCCTGGGCGGGATCGGTCGACGCCGGCCCGGTCACCAAGCCGCGCAGGAACCAACGAGGGCCGTCGACACCGATGAACCGGGCCGGTTGGGTTCCGTTCTCGGTCGGGATCCGGGCGCGGAGCTCGGTCCCGAACGGGCCCTCGGCATCCTGCGCCGAGCCGCCGGCACCGGTGAGCGACTCGGCGATCTCGGCCCGCACCTCGGCCCACAGCCCGCTCGACTTCGGCGCGGCAAAGGCATGCACCTGAAGCTGGCTCGATCCGTCGACCAACGTCGCGGCCACCGGCGTCTCGTCCTGGACCTCGACCCGCACCTCGAGCCCGTCGGGGATCGGCACCAGCAAGCCGCCGAGGTCGACCCGCGGCGTCGGGTCGTCGTGCGGCACGTCATGGGAGTCCCAGGGCCCGTGCGGGTGACCGGGGACCGTTACCGCGTACGGCTGCGACGCCTCGGCTGAGGACGCTGCCGGGCTCGGTTCGGCCGCCGGCTCGTCGTCATCCGGCTCGGCGGCGGGCTCGTCGTCGACCTCTTTGTCGGTCGCCTCGTCGTCGATGTCGTCGCCACCGTTCGGTTCGTCGTCAAAGAACTGGCCGATGCCATCCGGATCGTTCGGATCCAGCGGCTCTTCGACCGCGCGACGCCGTCGGAACACCGTCAACTCCTCCTTGAGCCTTCGAGCCCTGCTCCATGGTCGGCCCAGCCGCCCGTGGAACCAAACCCGCCATCCCCGCGCGCCGAGTCAGGCAGCTCGTCGACCTCGAT
This sequence comes from uncultured Frankiaceae bacterium, assembly GCA_964395425.1. Classification (GTDB taxonomy): domain Bacteria; phylum Actinomycetota; class Actinomycetes; order JAFAQI01; family JAFAQI01; genus DATAUK01. The sequence continues at coordinate 6,338 of CAYNDD010000105.1, read as the reverse complement.
GAAACCGGCCCGCTCGACCCGTTGGACGATCAACTGCGCGATCCGGTCGCCCCGGCGCAGGTGGATCGGGGTCGACGGATCGAGGTTGACCAGGATCACTCGCAGCTCACCGCGATAGCCGGCGTCGACGGTGCCGGGGGCGTTGACCATGGCCAGCCCCGACCGCGCCGCCAGCCCCGACCTGGGGTGGACGAAGCCGACGTACCCGTCGGGCAGCGCGATCGCCATGCCGGTCGGCACCACGGCGCGTTCCCCCGGCTTGAGCTCGATGTCGACCGCACTGACGAGGTCGGCACCGGCGTCCCCGGAATGGGCGTACGCCGGAGCCGGCAGGTCGGGGTCGAGCCGCCGGAGCAGCACCGTGACTGTGGTGCCCGGGTCGGCTGTCGGATCGGGGGTCATCGTCGGCGGCACCATACCGACCCGCGCGGTCACTGCATACCCTGGGCGCCGTGCCGACTCATGACGAGCGCCTCCGGGTGCCCTGGACGTGGTGGCCGGTGGTCGGCTGCATCGTGGTGTTCGGCGCGCTCGAGGTCGGTTCGGGGTTCTCCTACGTCGTCCTCGTCCCGGTCCTGATCTTCATGATCGGCTTCTTCATCGTGCCGCTCGCGTTGAGCGGCCGGGCCCGGGTCCAGCTCAGAGACGGCGTCCTGATCGCCGGCGACGAGGAGCTGCCGGTCATGCAGGTCACCTCGATCTCCGCCCTCGACCGGGCCGAGACCAGGCTCCGGCTCGGGCCGCAGGCCGACCCGGCGGCGCACACCGTCGTCCGTGGCTGGATCGGCACTTCGGTGATGCTGCGGCTGGCCAACCCCGACCCGGTGCCCTACTGGGTGGTGTCGACGCGTCACCCGGACGAGTTGGCCGCCGCGATCAAGCAGTCCCGCAACCAGATCCGCGCAACCCGCTAGGACCCTGTTACCCCAAGACCCGGGCGAGCTCGGTGGCCAGGTCGCCGCGCGGCTCGACCACGATCCCGTCGAGCCCCAGCCACTGGGCGACCAGGGACAGCTCGGCGGCGAGTGCCTCGGCGGTGCGGCCCGGTGCCTCCGGCTCGCGCCAGGCCGCCTGGACTCGCAGCACACCGGCCGCCCGATCCGCCTTCAGATCAACCCGAGCGACCAGCGCGTCGCCGAGCAGGAAGGGCAACACGTAGTAGCCGTGCACCCGCTTGTGTGCGGGCACGTAGATCTCGATCCGGTAGCGGAACTCGAACAACCGCTCGGTGCGGTCGCGCTCCCAGATCAGCGGATCGAACGGCACCAGCAGCGAGCCACCGGACATCCGCCGCGGCACGATCGCGTCGGGAACCGTGTACGCCGGCTGGGTCCAGCCGCGGACCTCGACCGGTTCCAGCCGGCCGTCCTCGACCAGTTCGGCGACCCGTGGCCGGGCCTGCGGGTTCTTGATCCGGAAGTAGTCGGCGAGGTCGCCGAGCGTGCCGACGCCGTGCAGCCGGGCGGCGAGCAGCAGCAGCTCGCGCTGCGCCTCGTGCTCGTCGGGGGTCGGCAGGGCAAGGATCCGCTGGGGCAGCACCCGGTCCGGGATGTCGTAGAGCCGCTCGAAGTTGGGGCGCGCGGCGGTGGTGACCCGGCCGACGTAGAACAGGTATTCCAGCGCGGTCTTCGCGTCCGTCCAGTTCCAGCCCCACTCGCCGCTTCCGCGCTTCTCGTCCTCGGCGACCTCGCCGGCCGAGACCGGTCCGCGGGCCACGACCTCGTCGTACACCCACTCGACGTACCCGGGCCGCTCCTCGACCACCTTCGCCAGCCGGGGCCAGCTGGTGAGCCGACGCTCCCAGTACGCCATCCGCCAGCGCATCAGCGGCTGCAGCTCGACCGGGAGCAACGCGGCCTCGTGGCCCCAGTATTCGAACAGCTCGCGGTGGGTGAACGCCATCCGGTCGACCAGCGCCGGGTCGTAGGGACCGAGCCGGGAGAAGGCCGGCAGGTAGTGAGCACGCGCCAGCACGTTGACGCTGTCGATCTGAAGGAGACCGGTGTGCTTGAGCACCCGGCGCAGATGCCGGCGGTCGGGCGTGGTGGTCGGACGGGTGCCGGTCAGGCCCTGCGCGCCGATTGCAAGCCGCCTGGCCTGGCCGACCGACAGTGAGCGCATCCTGGCAATCCTGGACTACGCCACCGTCAGTTCTTGCCGCACCCTCGGGTCGATCTCCCACGCCACGCCGCCCGGTCGTGCCAGGCTGTTGGCCATGGCGCGCGACCAGAAACCCGATCCGGCCCCCGCCGAGGAGCCGGACCCGCCGAAGAACCCCGGCAAGCTCGGCTACAAGATCTTCGCCGGGATCGGCACCGCGTTCGGTACGGCGGTCGCGCGACGGGCGCTGACGATCGGCTGGAAGCAGGCCACCGGCAAGGAGCCGCCGGCCAACCCCGAACACCCGGACGTCCGCTGGGCCGAGGCCGCGTCCTGGGTGGTCGCGTCGGCGGCCGTGGTCGCTGCCGCGAAGCTGATGGCGCAGCGCCGGGTCGCCGCGACCTGGCGACGGGCGTCGGGCACGCTTCCGCCGGGATTGGACGAACCGGTCCTTTGAGCCAGGACGCGCTGTCACGTCGCCGGGGTAGTGCGCTGCGCACCCTGGCGGCCATCCCGAACCTCGATGCGCTGTTCGCGGCTCGGGTCAGCGACGGCGTGGGCTCGGCCCTCGCCACGGAACGCGGCTCGGTGGTCTTCGACGCGCCGCCGGTCGGATCGTGGACCGTCCAGCTCGACCGGGGCCGCGTCCGCCTGCAGCGCGGCCGGGTCGCCCGCCCGCGGGCGACCATCACGGCTGATCCGGTGACCCTGGCCGCCGTCCTCGAGGGCGAGCTGTCGGGGGTCGGCGCCTTCCTCGATCACGGTCTGATCGTGCGCGGCGACCTGGCGTTCGCGCTGCAGATCGACAGCGCCTTCGACGTGGGCGAGCGGCCGGACTCGCATCCGGTGGTCAAGGTCGTGACCGCGCGCGGGGTGCGCTCGTCGTACCTCGAAGCCGGCCCGGCCGACGGCCCGCCGGTGGTGCTGCTGCACGGTCTCGGCGCTACGAACGCCTCGATGCTGCCGCTGTTGCCCGATCTCGTCCGCGACCATCGGGTCATCGCCCCGGACTTCCCGGGATTCGGCGGGTCGGCGGCGCCGCGCTGGCGCTACCAGGCGCACGAGCTCGCCGCCTGGCTGGAGGCGTTCTGCGCCGCGATCGGAGCCGGCCCGGTGACGGTGGTCGGCAACTCCCTAGGCGGGCGGGTCGCGATCGAGGCCGCGCTGAGCTCGCCGGACCTGGTCTCGCGGCTGGTGTTGCTCTGCCCGTCGCCGGCGTTCCGGCGGATGCGGCAGCTCGTGCCGCTCGTCCGCCTGTTGCAGCCCGGCGTGCTCGTGCTCCCCTATCCGATGCCGCAACGCGCCGTGGTGTTCGGGATCCGGTCGCTGTTCGCGCGGCCGGACCGGCTCCCGGACGCGTGGTACGACTCAGCTGCCGATGAGTACCGGCGGCTGATGAAGCACTACGGCCACCGGCGCGCCTTCTATTCCGCGATGCGGGAGATCTACCTCGAGGCGGCGTACGGCGATGACGGCTTCTGGGAGCGGCTGCCGGGGCTGGCGCAGCCGGCCCTGTTCGTATGGGGCGACCACGACTGGGTGGTGCCGTCGTCGTTCGAGCGGCACATCACCTCGGCGTTGCCGCAGGCGCAGTCGGTCGTCCTGGCCGAGTGCGGGCACGTGCCGCAGTTCGAGCACCCGGACGAGACCGCCGAGCTGATCAGAGCCTTCCTGACCGTCTGACCCGGACCGGTCAGCGCGGGTGACCGCCGAGGTCGCCGGCGATTTGCTCGCCGAGTCGCCGGGTCTCGCGGGAGTTCAGCGAGGCGCCGGCCAGCGCACCGGTCATGAACGGCATGACGGTGACCGCGTTCTCCCCGGCCCGGCGAACCAGCCGGTTGCGCAGCGAGCGGCGGGCCGCGCCGGTCACCAGCCCCGGCAGGCCGGACCCGCCCAGCGAGCGGTCGAGCCCCCGGCGTCTGGTCCACGCACCGAGGTAAGCCGCGGTGCGCACGGCCGGGGTGCCGGTGGCCGGGAAGCCGTACGCCTCGTGCAGCTCGGCGACCAGCTTCAGCTCGATCGCAACGACCGCGATCGTCTCGGCGGCCACCTGCACCGGCGAGGTCAGCAGCAACGGCGGCGCGGCGAACTCGAGCGAGGAGATCACCCCGCCCGCGGCGCCGACCGCCGCGGTCGCGCGGGCCGCGTTGTCGATCAGCGCGCTGGCCAACTCGTCGCCGAACTTGCCGTCATGGTGGGCGCGAAGCGTCGTCGCGTCCCGGATCGGGACGTGCGGGGCGAAGTCGACGACCATGTCGGTCAGCCAGCGCCCGCTGCCCACCGCGATCGCTCCGGCCGCCCGGGCGCTCGCTGCCATGCCAACGCTGAGCCGGCGCAGCAGGCTCGCGCGGGCGCGGGCGTCGAGCGGCGTACCGTCGATCAGGCGTACGACGACGCCGGGCAGATCGCCCGGTTCGTCATCGGCGGAAGCCCGCCTGTCGCCTAGGCCGCGCACTCCCGGCAGATGCCTTTCTTCTCATCCGCGAGCTGGCTGCGGTGTCGGACCAGGAAGCATCGGCTGCAGGTGAACTCGTCCGCTTGGCGCGGGACCACCCGAACGGTGAGCTCTTCGCCGGACAGGTCCGCGCCCGGGAGCTCCAAGGATTCGGCCAGCTCGGCCTCATCGACGTCAACCGCGCCAGCCTGGGCATCGCGGCGGGCCTTCAGCTCCTCGATGCTGTCTTCCGTGGCCTCGTCATCCGTGGCGCGCGGGGTGTCGTAGTCGGTTGCCATCTGCTCAATACCTGCCTCAGTAAGTAGTCCTTGCGCGAGACGTAACGCCACAGCGGCTGATTTATGCCCGCTGGCAGGCGGTGATCCCACCGCGCGGGCGCACGGTACATGATGTTGGGCGGATTGTGAGGCTACGCCGGGCACCTGAATGCCCGCATCTGACACGCTGCCGAGGACCCAGGAGGTTCAGTGACCGTCTATGCCCTGGGCGATCAGGTGCCCTCGATCGATCCGAGCGCCTACGTGCACCCCGACGCCGTGGTGATCGGATCGGTGACGATCGGTGCCAATTCCTCGGTTTGGCCGGGCGCGGTCCTGCGGGGTGACTACGGATCGATCACGATCGGCGCCCGGACCTCGATCCAGGACGGCACCGTGATCCACGCCACGCACAGCTACCCGACCACAATCGGCGACGACTGTGTCGTAGGTCACAATGCGCACCTGGAGGGCTGCGCGGTCGAGGACCGCGCGCTGATCGGGTCCGGTTCGGTGGTGCTGCACCGGGTGGTCGTCCACTCCGGAGCGCTGGTCGGGGCCGGCGCGGTGGTGCCGAACGACACCGTCGTACCGGGTGGCGCGATGGCACTCGGAGTGCCCGCCAAGATCACGCTCGACTCGGCCCCGCCCGACGTGGTCCAGCACGCGGTCGACCTCTACGTCGAGAACGGCCAGCGCTACAAGACCGACCTCCGCCCGCTCGACTAGCCCCGCGCCAAGCACTGTCACATTGCCCCGCACTTCGTGGGGGCAATGTGACATCACCCCAGGAAACCCCTGGGCAATGTGACAGTGCTTGGCGCGGGGTTAGGTGAGCTGGGCGCGGAGGGCCTTGCGGTCGGTCTTGAGCACGCTGGTCAGCGGGATCTGATCCACGATCCGTACGTCGCGCGGGTACTTCGCCTTCGAGATGTGCTCCCGGGCGTACGCCACCAGCTCCTCGACCGTGACCTCGGCGCCCGGCCGCAGCTGGACGAACGCCACGACCTCCTCGCCGTACACCGGGTCCGGCTTGCCGACGACCGCCGCGGCCACGACGTCCGGGTGGGTGAGCATCTCGTCCTCGATGTCGCGCGGGTAGACGTTCAGACCACCGCGGATGATCAGGTCCTTGAGCCGGTCGATGACATAGAGATAGCCGTCGGCATCGAGCCGGCCGACGTCCCCGGTGTGCAGCCAGCCGCCCCGAAGCGCGTAGGCGGTCTCCTCCTGGCTGTGCCAGTAGCCGGTCATCAGACCCGGCCCGCGCATACAGATCTCGCCCTCCTCGTCGACCCCGCCCTCGCGGCCGTCGGAGGTCTCGATCCGGACCTCCACCCCCGGCACCGGCTTGCCGACGCTGCCCGGCCGGACCGCGCCGAGCGGCGAGGTGGCGATCAGCGCAGCCGACTCCGTGCAGCCGTAGCCCTCACCGAGCTCGACCCACGGCAGCCGCCGGCTCACCTCGTCGCGGGTCTCGTGCAGCAGCGGCGCCGCGCCGCTCGCGATCCGCCGCAACGCGCTCA
>CAYNDD010000104.1:0-10775 GCA_964395425.1 uncultured Frankiaceae bacterium | reverse complement strand
GGTCGCGTCCGCCGGCGTGGTGTGTGAGTTAGCCGCCGCGTGATCCTTGGTTGGACTCTATGCAGTGATCGCGGTGAGCGTCACCTCCTCGGCTGTGGTGGTGGTCTGGATGAGAGCGGCGCGGCTTTTGGCGAGGACCTCGAGGCCGATGTAGCGGCGCATCTCGGTCCACTCGTCGTGCAGTTCGGCGATCACGGCGCCGACGAGGCGGATCAGGGCGTCGCGGTTGGGGAAGATCCCGACGACGTCGGTGCGCCGGCGGATCTCGCGGTTGAGCCGCTCGTTGGGGTTGTTCGACCAGATCTGGCGCCAGATCGCTTTCGGGAAGACGGTGAAGGCGAGGATGTCCGCCCGGGCCGCGTCGAGGTGGTCGTGGACCTCGGGGAGCTTCTCGGCGAGCGCGTCGAGTACCCGGTCGAACTGGGCGTGGACGGCCTCGGCGTCGGGCTGGTCATAGACCGAGTGCAACAGCGCTTTGACCCAGCCCCACGCGGACTTGGGGGTGACGGCCATCAGGTTCGCCGCGTAATGGGTCCGGCAGCGTTGCCAGCTCGCTGATGGCAGCGTCGCGCCGATCGCGGAGACCAGACCGGCGTGCGCGTCGGAGGTGACCAGCCCGACACCGGACAGGCCGCGGGCGACCAGGTCGCGCAGGAACGCCAGCCAGCCGGCGCCGTCCTCAGCGGTGGACACCTGCAGGCCCAGGATCTCCCGGAACCCTTCGGCGTTGACCGCGGTCGCGACCATCGCGTGCACGTTCACCGTCCGGCCACCCTCTCGCACCTTGAGCACCAGGGCGTCGGCGGCCATGAACGTGTAGGGGCCGGCGTCCAGCGGTCGGGTGCGGAACGCTTCGACCTGCGCGTCCAGCTCACGGGCCATCTCCGAGACCTGGGACTTGGAAAGCCGGTCGATGCCCAGGGTCGCGACGAGCTTCTCCATCCGCCGGGTGCTCACCCCGAGCAGATAGGAGGTGGCGACGACGCTGACCAGCGCCGCCTCAGCTCGACGACGATGCGTCAGCAGCCAGTCCGGGAAATAGCTGCCCGACCGCAGCTTCGGGATCGCGACGTCGATCGTGCCCGCGCGGGTGTCCCAGTCCCGATGCCGGTAACCGTTGCGGGTGTTGGTGCGCTCCTCGCTCCTAGCGCCATACGGTGCGTTGCAGATCGCGTCGGCGTCGGCACCCATCAGCGCCTCGACGAACGACGACAACATCGCCCGAAGCAGGTCAGGGCTCGCCTGCTCGAGGTGTTCGGACATCCAGCCAGACAGGTCAATACTTGGCGCAGCGGCCATCGCGTGTTTCTCCTCGCTCGAGATCTTTCGCAGGAACTCGTTGAGGATCACGCGGTGGCCGTCTCAGTTCACGACGCCACGCACAAGCGAGGAATCAAACACCACTTCCCTGGACGCAACTCATTCCAACGTCTCGGCGAGGCTAATCGTGTACGCGGCAGCACCGAACGGCTGGGTCTACTGGAAGCCGCAGTCGGCGTCCCCACCGTTGGGTCCGAGCGGCTCAAACCTCCACCACGCATCGAACACAGGCGTCGGCTCAAGTCGTTGCCAGTCAAGGTCGAATCCGTGGCTCCCTCCCCCATAGCCAGTCGGCCAACCCAACCTGTCACCCCATCGTGCAGCAGTTCCGTCCAGCCTGTCGGTGTTGCGTGCTTCCCTTGAGGCCATGGCGCGAGATCATTATCTGCCCGCTGGCTTTCTGGGCTCATTCTCCGAGGAGTCGTCTGGGCCATTGCGACTCAGGCGGATCAGCGTTCTTCGCAAGAGCGCCACGCGAGCCACGACGGCCAAAGCCGAGACGGTTGGCTTCGCCAACGACTTCTACTTAATGGGGTCGAAAGAGAAGAACGACCTGCCGCTCGTCAGCATCGATCAAACGTGGACCAACTACGAGGCCGGTCTCAATGCCGCCCTCGATCGTTTGGTCAACCGGGAGCCCATAGACCATCGAACATGGCTGAGGGTCTTGGTGCCCTTTGTGGTCGGAACACTGTGCCGCGGACCTGCCTTCGCGGATGACTCCATGGCATGGTCTGCGCGAATGGACGCGGCCGGCGAGGTCGAGTTCGTTAGAACTTCGGAGGACGTCAACTTCGCGCGCTTCATGGAGGTGCCACGCCTGTTAGCACCCGTCATGGCCTCTCGGTGGGTCGTCATGCACTTACCTCCTGACGTTCCGTCGCTGACAAACGACATCGGGTTCGCTCCGATGGCGAAGGCCGACAACGTTGTGCCCGGCGTCGCAATTCCAGTCGCACGCGGGGCTATTTTGGCGATCCTGCCGGTGCAAAAGCGGACGGTCTTGATGAAACTTGACGGCGCCTGGATTACCCCTATCGAACACGCGACCCTGACACCCGCGTCGGCCAGAGACCTTGCTGTGAGGCTAGCCAGACAGGCTCGCCAATTCATCGTGGGACCGAATGCCGAGTCCGTCGAAACGCTAGCGCACGATCTCGAACAATCCGGAGAGCGCAGCGTGTCCTTCTTCGAAGCGACAAGCCTTCGTCACGCCGCCATGCGAGATCTGATGTTCGAATGGCATCGCCTGGTCAGAGCGGCCGACCAAGACGCCCTCGATGTGGGCCCACAGCAGAAGTTCGATTGGGAGAGTTGCGGCCAAGGCTGGATGCCGCCCCAAATCGTTGGCGTCGGCGAGGACACGGCCACCGGCGTCGAGTACGACGATGTCCACGAGCAGCTCCTGCTCGAGATGCCCGCCGACGTCCTAGATCTTCACGCACTCGCGGTCTTCTTGACCCCGCCCGTCGGGGGACGCGCCGGTCTCGCACGAAGAGCGCTGGAGCGGATTCTTCGTCATGACCGCCACGCTCAACGCCGGTCGACAGACGAAGCGGTTCGCTAATCGAACCGCTGGGGTCGCCTCGGCCCGCCGGAGCAGAGACGCCAACGCCATGAGGCGGTGATTGGCCGCTTTTCCTGACCTTGGACACTTCACCGCCGCTGTGGCCGCAACACGAGTACCCGGCAAGGCTGACTGAAGTCGAAGGTGAGCGGTAAATCCACCATCGCCCACCGCCGTCGACAAGCTCCACCGTCAGGACATCCATGGAGGAGGCTTGACGTTAGCCAGCGCGATCAAGGCGACGTCGCCCTGCTCCTCGCGGTACGTGCTTCCCTCCGAAGAATCGAGCCACTCGCTGTGGCGCGCTTCGTCGATTACCACGACGATGGCACCGACTGCGTGGGTGCGCACGGGCAACCGGCGACCCCGGCAATCGCGGCGGATAAGCCTCCTGACCATCGGAGGATCGGCGACGTCGGCCTGTGCGTATCCGGTGGTCGCAAAGCGGCCGACGAGCGCTGTTGCGGCCCGTTCGGCGGAAACGTGGGTCAGGTCGACAGCAAATGGGTGGTTGAGTTCAGGCGCGCGGTGCAGGGCTCGAACCTCGGCATCGGCTCTGTCCTCGACCATGGCTCAGTTGGTTGCCGACCGCGGCAAATAGGGCGATTCGACCGATCCCCCGGGTTCCGGTCGCTGCCGGTCGGTGCTTGTGCGCGACACGCCAGGGATGCTCGATGCAGTGTCGATGCAGCGATTTGTGGAACCAGTGTGGATTGATCTTGAAACGAGTCAGGGCCATGATCGTTGATCATGGCCCTGACGAGGCTGTCGCATGAATCGCGGCGCGCCTGGGCTGCTGTGGGCTGCGTGTCCTTGATCATTTCTGTATGCCTTCTACACCAACGGCTACCGGACCTGGCTGTGGGACGACGCGGGTGGCTACCCGCCAAGGCAGGTCGAGGGCTTCTTAACCGCCGACGAGCTCGAGCTGATGGTGGCCCGCCGTACCACTCGACTGCCACTGTCGGACACGGTGCTCAACAAGACGATCGTGGAACGGCACTACCAACACCGGGCCATCCGCTCGATCGGCGACGCGTTCACCGGCAAGCAACGCGCCGCGCTGCTGGTGATGGCGACCGGTTCGGTCAAGACCCGCACGGTCATCGCGTTGGTCGACCAGCTGATGCGCGCCGGTTGGGTGAAGCGGGCGCTGTTCCTCGCCGACCGCACCGCGCTGGTGAACCAGGCGGTCGGCGCGTTCAAGGCGCACCTGCCGAACCTGACGACGGTCAACCTGGTGACCGAGAAGGTCAGCGATGGCCGGGTGTACGTGTCGACGTACCCGACGATGATGAACCTGATCGACGTCACCGACGGCGGCGAGCCGCTGTTCGGACCGGGCTACTTCGACCTAATTGTGATCGATGAGGCGCACCGGTCGGTCTACCAGAAGTACAAGGCGATCTTCTCCTGGTTCGACTCCCTCCTCGTCGGGTTGACCGCGACGCCGAAGGACGAAGTCGACCGCAACACCTACTCGTTGTTCAACCTCGAAGACGGGGTGCCCACCGACGCCTACAGCCTCGACGAGGCCGTCGCCGAGGGCTACCTCGTGCCGCCGGTCCCGGTGTCGGTCCCGACGAAGTTTCTCCGCGAAGGCATCCGTTATGCCGAGCTTTCTGAGGAGGAGAAGGACGACTGGGACGCCCTTGAATGGGACGAGGACGGCGACGTCCCCGACGCCGTCTCGGCCGAGGAGCTCAACCGGTTCCTATTCAACGCGGACACCGTCGACAAGGTTCTGGCAACACTGATGAAGGACGGCCACAAGGTCTCCGGCGGTGACCGCCTCGGCAAGACGATCATCTTCGCGAAGAACCAGCAGCACGCGCACTTCATCGAGCAGCGGTTCAACGTCAACTACCCGGAGTACGCCGGTCACTTCGCCCGTGTCATCACGCACTCGGTGACCTATGCCCAGTCGCTAATCGACGACTTCTCGATCCGCGACAAGGCGCCGCACATTGCGCTCTCCGTCGACATGCTCGACACCGGTATCGACGTCCCCGAGGTCGTCAACCTCGTCTTCTTCAAGCTGGTGCGGGCCAAGAGCAAGTTCTGGCAGATGATCGGCCGCGGCACCCGGCTGTGCCCCGAGCTGTTCGGTCCTGGCGAGGACAAGAAGAACTTCTACGTCTTCGACTTCTGCGGCAACCTCGAATACTTCGGGGTGAACCTGCCCGGGTCGGAAGGCTCCCTGCAGAAGTCGCTTGCGGAGCGGTTGTTCGAGGCTCGGCTGGGCTTGGTGACCGCGCTCGACCGCGCCTCCGGGCCGGAGAACGGCCAGGACGGCGACGGTGAGGTGGGGCACGGCGAGGAGTCAGAGCGCGGGCTGCGGGTGGATCTTGCCTGGTCGCTTCACTCTGTGGTCGCGGGCATGAACATCGACAACTTCCTCGTGCGCCCGGCGCGTGAGTGGGTCGACATCTACGCGGACTGGGAAGCCTGGCACCGCCGCATGACACCGGACGGGGCCGGCGAGATCGCGCGGCATCTAGCCGGGCTGCCCTCCAAGCAGCGGGATGACGACGAGGACGCCAAGCGGTTCGACCTCATGCTGCTCCGGCTGCAGCTCGCGCGTCTCGACGGTGATGTCGCGACCTTCGAGCGGACCCGGCAGCAGGTCCAGGGCATCGCCGCTGCGCTACTCGGGCAGACGGCGATCCCGTCAGTCAAAGCCCAGGAGCTGCTACTCGACCACCTGGCGGGCGACGATTGGTGGGTCGACGTCACGCTGCCGATGCTCGAACAATCCCGGCGTCGGGTGCGTGCCCTCGTCCGGTTCGTGGAGAAGACCAAACGCGCTGTTGTCTACTCCGACTTCGCCGACGAGATCGGCGACGTCACGATCGTCGACCTTCCCGGCGTAACCCCAGGGACGAACTGGGAGCGATTCCGGGCGAAGGCTCGCGCATTCCTGCACGACCACGAAGACCACCTGGCCCTACAGCGGCTACGACGCAACCTGCAGCTCACCCCGGATGACGTGAGTGCCCTTGGAACGAATGCTCGCCGAATCCGGTGCTGGCACCGAGGCCGATATCGCCTGCGCCCGCGAGGAGTCTCACGGCCTCGGGCTGTTCATCCGCTCCCTCGTCGGGCTCGACCGTGAGGCGGCGACCGCTGCGTTCGACCTGTACCTGCGCGACACGACGCTTTCGGCCAACCAGCTCCGGTTCGTTCAGATGATCGTCGAGCACCTGACGGCCAACGGCGTGATGGAGGTCGCCCGGCTCTACGAGTCGCCATTCACCGACCAGGCGCCGCAGGGCCCGGACGTGATCTTCACTGACGATCAGATCGAAGGCATGGTCGCGATCCTCGATGACGTCAGGAAGCGCGCGCTTCCCGACGTCACTGTCGCTTGACAGCGACGCGGATGACATCCTGAGCCTGAGACCAGGGTCCCGCGAGGAGAGATGTAATCACTCTCTCCGCATGAGACCCGCCGACTGCACCTCTTAATCCGCGGGTTCGGGGTTCGCCGGTCGAAGGCGTATGAGTTGACCGTCGAGTACGACCGCACCGGGGGCGCGAGCGGTTTGCCGTTCGTCCGGTCGAGTCCCTGGCGGCGCACCCCATCTGACCTGGGCATTCGCTCTAGCTAGTAGCGTGAGCCCAGGGGCGTCTCGTCCAAGATCATGAGTTCAAATTGGGTTCAAACGGCTGTTCAAAGGTTGTTGGCGCCCAGCCAGGTCGCAAGGTGACCCGTCCCGGCGAGGTTCCTCAATCTTTCAAGCCGGTCGCCAGCGCCGACAGCGCAAACGCCGCCAGTGCTTTGCTGTTGGGTCAGAACATGTCTCTGGCCGCGCTCGGAGCGCCCTGTCGCTCCAGCACGAGATAAGGCTGGTCCAACTCCCACCAACCGCAGAACGGCGGGCAGGCCTCCCAGCCAAGCAGGCGGCGCACATCCTCGGGATATTGACTCACCACGTCGACCGGAACCGCGAGGTATTGATTCTCTTCTTGACGAAGATAGCCCAATAGGAGGGCGATGTTGAACGCGGTTCGGGGCCGGTCGCTGACGTTGGTGCCGCCGCCGTGGTAGGTAGACCCCAGATAGATCAAGCCAGACCCGGCCGGCATCTCCGTGGCAATTGCCTCCTCGAGGAGCGGCTGTCTGTCGTCGTCCCACTTGTGGCTGCCTGGTACGACCATCGTGCCGCCGTTTGCCGCGGTGAAGTCAGTTCCGGCGTATAGAACCTGTATCTGACTGTCAGGACCAGGGTGCCGACGGTAATGCAGGATGTCATCGCGGTGCAATGGCTGCGCGGTCTCACCTGGCCAGATCTGTATTGCCTGAGCGACCGATACCTGCACGCTCGGTGTGACCGTGACGGTCTCCTCGCCCATTTGAATCGTGCCCGTCTTCGCGAGCCATCTCCGAGACGACTCGAGAAACAACGGCTCGCACAGAAGGTCTGCGTAATGCAGAGACTTGCCGAACATTCCGTTGACGCGACGGGTCTGCGTACCCACGAAGTCGTCCGCGCCGTAAGGGGTCTGCGCGAGGTGCGGCTCAAGGTCGACCCAGATCGCCGAGATGAGATCGGACTGCGCCAAGCCCTCGACGATGACCCCGCCGTCTTCGTCGAGGGCTGCGCATACGTCATCTACTGAGTCGCGCGGGCTCAGCACTGGAAGGCGGCGAACTGACATCGCTTCGGAGAACCCCCTCGGTAGTGCCGCATCCGCACGTCCAAGCCTCGCCTGCGCGCTGCGAAATCGTACATACTCGGCGCCCATCCGAGCGTCTTCACGGTCGATCTACTAAACATTAGTGTGCCTCGCGAATGAGGGTCAAGAGCCCCGTAATTTGGATCGCTTTTGATGCTTGGTTGAGTCGGCCTGGGGCGCGGTGTCGGGATTGCTCTCGGTCCGTTTCCCGGGCCGCTCGCCGAACCCGCCGTGCCGGTCTCCCGGCAACGGGCTCCACGGCATTCCGTCAGTGATGCTTAGGTTGAGTGGGTAGAATGGCCAATGATGGTCCATACACCGACCCGAGCCGCTTGTTGAGTGTCTCCATGTAGGGATCGACGACTAACTCGGGATGCCGGGTTCCGCCGACGGTGTGGCTGCAATCGTGAGAAGTCGGAGGTCGCATCGTTGACATGCGTATCGCGGAACGAGTAGTCGACGACCACGAGTCGGTCTGCGTTGTTCAGTGTCTCGCTGAGTCGGACCAGCACTGGCAGGGACCGGCGAATCTGACCTTGTTCGTCCCGCCGAACAGGAACGCTGGGTGTCGCTGTAGGGCACAAATGCGGCGGGGTGTGTAGGGATCCGCGACGATCCTCGCCCGATAGGGTCGCCACGATCAGACCACTCTTGTCGCGAATCGCAGGCGCCCAACCCACAGCAACGCGATCGCAAGCGCTCGTGAAGTTTTCGGAACCTACCAGTGGCACGCACGAGGGTGCCACAGACCTCAACCCGCGCTCGCGTCTGACCTGGGGGTAGCGGTTGCAGGCGAGCTGGTTCGCACTCCGACGATGTCTTGGTGCGCGACCGACTCTAGGACGATCTTGACGAAGCCACCCTGCAACGCCTTGAAGAAATGGGCTGCGACATCGCCCAAGGCTTCTACCTCAGCCGGCCGCTCACCACCCAAGACGCGACCTCAGCCGTTGCAGTCCTCCTTGACCTTCAAGAGGTTGTAGTGCTTGCCCGCCACCGGGCTGCCCTTGCGAGTGACTTTGTAGCGAAAGACGATCTTGTGCTGGGGGACGTGGTGAACACTCGGGCACTTCTTGCGGTCGGTCGAGATCTCACCGACCGGCCACTGAACCCAGCGCCCGTTCTCACGAGTCGCGACAATCTAGCCAACGCGAACAATTCATTGGCCCGAGGAAGGCAACCCAAGAAGGCAACGGAGCTCGATCGATTAGGAAAGCTAAGACAAATCAGGCGAAATTGACGGGCGGGCGATCAGCCAGCCGGCCCTACGACCACCGTCGTCGGCTGCCGCGGACCAACCTCATCCCAAGGGCCCTTGCCGTCGTACAACCCGAGCAACTGGCATCGCTGCTTGCTGATCCTCGCGAAGGTCTGAATCGCCTTGACGTCGCCTGCCTCGACCCGATCCCAGATCGCGAGCTGCGCCCGGTTGAGTCGAGCGACCTCGATCGCTCGATACATTGCGACGTCCTCTACTTCACGAGCCTCCAGTGCCTTCGCAATCATGCGATGGACGGTGCCCCGGTTCCGGATCCCGATCTGGCGGGCGATCTCGTCATGACTCTTGCCCTCCAGCCGAAGCTCGACAGCCCGAGTACGTCGCCACGTGGCGAGCGCCTTGTTACGCCGGCGAGGAACATCAGCGGGCTGTGCGGTCATGCGCCTGTCATCGACTTGTCCGGAACGATGCCGGTCCACGTCCTCGGCGCCATGAGCTCGGCGCTTGGGACCGATACGTCTCCCCGGAAGTCGACCAGCTGCCGGTTGCGCTCGAAGGCCTCCACCGGGTCCACGCAGTCCTCATGGGCCAGTCCACGCCTACTTCGGACGATGTCGGACCTACGGCGGATCGCCTTGCCGCAGACCGCACAGGTGACGCTCTGATTGGCTCCCATTGCCTGACCGTAAGGCCGACCTTGAGTTAGCGCATTAGGCGCTTGATCGTGGACCGGGACGGGCGAACGGCTGATGAGGTCGAGCCGGCTCGAGGTCGTGAACCTCAGCTTGGAGCACGTGTAGACGTGGCGAACGACCCGGTGGCTCGAGCGAGCGGCGTTGGGTCGCAGCAGCGGACCAGGCGCAGGTGCCGGGTGTGAGCGACGCATCGCTGACCGGGTGCCAGGACTGGCCGCTGACACGGCAGCCCGAGACTCGTAGTTGCGTGGCATCGCAGTGGCCGGTTGAGCTGGTGTCCCATCGAACCGTTCCCTATGCGGATTGTCCCTTGCTCTCCATCTTCTCGACCAAGTCGGACATCCCGACGATGTGCCCGGTCGCTGGCTCGACATACCTCACACCGGCTGCAGTGTGGACCCTGAGCAGATCTCCCCAATTCACAAGCGTCTCGTGCCAGCCCTGGCGGTGCCGGCGGACTTGCTCCTCACGGAGCAGATCCGTGTGCGGGATGCCCAGGTCGTCACTCACGTGTTCGGCGGTGCAGGCGAGTCGGTAGTAGAGATCGTCCACCTTCTTGACCAGACCGGCCTGTGCTAGCCGGTTTAGGTGTCGCCTGATGGTTCGCGGGTGCTTGCCGAGCACGCCTGCAATCTCAGAAGCACTGATGCCGGGGCCGCGGATGAGCCGCGGCATTCCGCCGGGGCTGACATCGCGTGAGAAGCACGACCGGAGTGATCCGGAGCTCTCGCCACCTCGGACGCCGACAAGAACGCCTCCGGGCAGACGGTGCTCGCGCAGAGGAACTCGCGCCAACGTCTCCGCTTCCGAACGACCAAGACCGTTCGGGCCGAACAGGCGACCGATCGTAGTGGCCAGCTTTACCTCACTGGATCTTTCATCCGTCGCCTTCGCGACATCCAGTGAGGTCAACCTGTCCGTCGAGGGAAGCTTGAGCCTCCAAACTTTCGAGGTGGTCTTGGTGTGCTGCTGGTACAACTCCAGGAACAGGCCAGCCTCAGCAAGGCGCTTGAAGGCCGCCCTGGCGGTCTTCTGCGCGCATTGGATCAGGGTCACCATCTCGAGCTCGCTGCACGGCACCAAAGTGCTGCTACGAACCAGGCCCTTGGCGATCAGAGCGCGCATCAAGGCGCGCTCGGTAACACCGGCCTGCCCTTTGCTGAACAGGTGAGGATCACATTCCACGACATCGCTGAGTGCGACAAGTACCGCGACCCGTTCGTAGGGATGGGTCGGGAGCGGGTTGCGCTCGACGATGTCCTCGGCCTTGGCCCAGGTCCGCGCGAGCTCAACT
>CAYNDD010000103.1:4604-10802 GCA_964395425.1 uncultured Frankiaceae bacterium | reverse complement strand
GGTGGGCGAGGGGGGAGTTGAACCCCCACGTCCTTACGGACACACGGACCTGAACCGTGCGCGTCTGCCATTCCGCCACTCGCCCGATGGGGACGCTCACGCTAGCACGCAGGGTCAGCCCGGCCGGCCCGGATACGATCGCCTCAGAGTGCGGGAAAGGACGCTGCGTGGGAGTCCTGCAAGCCTTCGAACGACGCCTCGGCGGCCTCGTCGAGGGCGCGTTCGCCAAGGTCTTCAAAGGCGAGGTCCAGCCGGTCGAGATCGCCGGTGCCCTGCAACGCGAGGCCGATGACCGACGCTCAGTGGTGGGCCCGGATCGGATCCTGGCCCCCAACGAGTACGTCGTCGAGCTCGGCGACCACGACTACCACCGGATCGAGGAGTGGACCGAACCACTCGGCGCGGAGCTGGCCGCGATGGTGCGCGAGCACGCCGCTGAGGCCGGTTACTCGTTCGTCGGACCCGTGCAGGTCGCCTTCGAGCACCACCCCGCGATCGGCACCGGAGTGTTCCGGGTGCGCAGCTCGAGCGCTGCCGGGCCGGTCGAGCCTCCCGTGCAGCCGCCGGTCGAGCGCCCGGTCGCCCGGTCGCCGCGGCCCGCGCCGGACGGTGCACTCCCCCAGCGACCGCGACTCATCATCGGAGTCGGCCGCGAGGAGATGGCCTACTTCATGACTCACCCGGTCACCGTGATCGGGCGAGCCGCGGAGTCCGACATCCGGCTCGACGATCCCGGCGTCTCGCGGCGGCACGCCGAGCTCCGCTACGCCGACGGCGACGTCGAGCTGATCGACCTCGGCTCGACCAACGGCGTCTCGGTGAACGGGATCCCGATCGGGCGGACGCTGCTGCAGGACGGCGACCGCATCGACGTGGCCTCGACGACGCTGATCTTCCGGCGCGACGAGGACTGACGCCACCGGTGCCAGTAGCAGTCGTCTTCCTGCTCCGCGCAGTAGTCCTCGTACTGCTGTGGGGCTTCGTGATCGCCGCGGTCGTCGCGGTCCGCCACGACGTGTTCTCCGAGCGGGCCCCCCGCCGGTCGAAGCCGGTGGCCGCGGCCGCCGCGCCTGCACCTCCAACACCTGCACCACCCGTGGCCAAGCCGTCGCGCACGTCGCGGCGCGCGGCCCGCAAGGCCCAGGTCACCGGCGCCGCCCGGGTGACCGTCATCGACGGGCCGCTGGCCGGGACCTCCGTCGCACTGTCGTCCCTGCCGGTCACGATTGGTCGGGCCAACGACTCGACGATCGTGCTGGGGGGTGACGACTACGTGTCCAACCACCACGCGCGGCTCGTCCCGCAGGGTAACAAGTGGCTGATCGAGGACACCGGCTCCACCAACGGCACCTTCGTCGGCGACACGAAGGTCACCACCCCGGTCGTCGTACCGGTCGGCGGCCGGATCCGGATCGGCCGCACTGTGCTGGAGCTGCAGGTATGAGCCCGCAGCTCCGGGTCGGCGCGCGCAGCGATGTCGGCCTGCACCGGCACAACAACCAGGACTCCATGTACGCCGGGCCGCGCCTGATTGCCGTCGCCGACGGGGTCGGCGGCGCAGCGGGCGGCGAGGTGGCCAGCTCGGTGACGATCACCGCCATCTCCTCGCTCGACACCGACCCGATCACCGACCCGGACGCCGCTCTGGCCGAAGCGGCTGACCGCGCCGATACGTCGATCCGCGACACCATCGCCCGAGACCCGTCGCTAGCCGGCATGAGCACCACGCTGACCGCGATCCTCGCGACCGCCGACGCGCTGACCCTCGCCCACATCGGCGACTCCCGGGCCTACCTGCTCCGAACGGGTGCGCTGACCCAGCTCAGCCACGACCACACCCTCGTGCAGTCGCTGATCGACGAGGGCGAGATCACCGAGGAAGAGGCACTCACCCACCCGCGGCGGTCGTGGATCACCCGCTCCCTCGACGGCCGCGGCCTGCCCGACATCGACCTGACCACGCTCGAGATCCAGCCCGGCGACCGCTTCCTGGTCTGTAGCGACGGTTTGTCGAGCTACGTCAGCGAGACGGACATCGCCGCCGCGATGGCGGACGGCGACCCGCAACAGGCTGCCGACCGGCTCACCGATCTCGCCCTCGCCGCCGGCGGCCCCGACAACATCACCTGCGTCGTCGCCGACCCGGTCGACGGCGACGAAGCCGACCGGCCGCCGATCGTCGGTGGCGCCGTGACCGAGACGCCGGCCGAGCGGCCGGCCGCCGGCCCGCCGGCCCAGACTCCTCCTCCGTCACCAGCGGCAGACGCGGGCCCGAGGCCGCGCAGCATCGCCCGGCGGCTCGCTGCCGTCACCGCTGTCGTCGTACTCCTGGTCGCGGCCGCGGTGGTCGGCGTCGCCGTCTACATCCGCCACCAGTGGTACGTCGCGCCGGCGAACGGTCAAGTCGCGGTCTACCAAGGCGTCCAGGGCAGCGCCGCCGGGATCCAGCTCTCCCACCTGCACGTGCGGACCAACCTGCCGGTCACGGCCCTCCCCCAGGACGATCGCGACCGGGTCGCGAGCGGGATCCAGGCCACCGGCAGGTCCAACGCCACCGAGGTCGTGGACAACCTGCGCAGCCAGGCCTGTGCCTTGGCGACCGCTACGCCGACCATCGCGCCGAGCCCCACCCCCACCGCAACCACCAAGAAGTCCTCGGCCGCGGCGAAGCAGGCCCCGACGCCGACCTGGTGCACCGGGACCACGCCATGAGCGCGACCGCGGCCCCCGCGGCGTCAGGGGAAACCCGGCACGGCACCGAGCTGACCCTGGTGCTCTTCGCGGTCGTCCTGACGCTGGTCTGCTTCACCTCGGTCAGCGCCGCCTACACCGACGCGCTGCCCAGCGGCCTGTTGGAGGACGGCATCGGATTCGCCGCGCTTGCCGTCGCCGCGCACGTCGCGGTGCGATGGTTGGCGCCGTACGCCGATCCGGTTCTGTTGCCGGCCGCGATCGCCCTCAACGGGATCGGCCTGGTTTTGATCCACCGCCTGGATCTCGCCGCAACCACCCGGGCCCACGCCGCCGGGCAGTCGGCGGGTACGGCGGACGCCCCGCTTCAGCTGGTCTGGACGGTCATCGGCATCGTCGCGTTCGTCGGAGTGCTCGTGGTGATCCGCGACCATCGCCGCCTGCAGTCGTTGACCTACACGGCGATGGTGGTCGGGCTGTTGCTGCTCGTGCTGCCCGCACTTCTGCCGGCCAGCCACAGCACGGTCAACGGCGCCCGGATCTGGGTCAGGTTCGGCGGCTTCTCCTTCCAGCCCGGCGAGATCGCCAAGCTCGCGCTCGAGGTCTTCTTCGCCGGCTATCTCGTGCGCAAGCGAGACGTCCTCGCGCTGGCCGGCCGCCGGGTGCTCGGCCTGGTCCTGCCCCGGGCGCGCGACCTCGGACCGGTGCTGCTCGCATGGGCGGCGAGCCTGCTCATCCTCACTCGCGAAAGCGACCTCGGATCGAGTCTGCTGTTCTTCGGCATCTTCGTCGCGATGCTCTACATCGCGACCGGCCGCAGGTCCTGGTTGCTGATCGGCCTCGTGCTCTTCGTCGCCGGATCGTTCGCGGCCGACCACTACGTCGCGCACGTGCACGAGCGCGTGCAGATCTGGCTGCACCCGCTCGATCCGGCGACCATCACCAACCAGAGCTACCAACTCGCCCAGGGCCTATTCGGCCAGGCGACCGGCGGGATCTTCGGCACCGGGCTCGGGCAGGGCCGACCTGACCTCGTGCCGTTCGCCAACACCGACTTCATCGCCTCGACCATCGGCGAGGAGCTCGGGCTGGCCGGCCTGATGGCGATCCTCACGATCTACCTCCTGATCGTCATGCGTGGCCTCAGCGCCGCGATCCGCACCCGCGACGACTTCGGCACGCTGCTCGGCGCCGGGCTCGCGTTCGGCTTCGCGCTCCAGGTCTTCGTCCAGGTCGGCGGGGTCACCAGGCTGATCCCGCTGACCGGTCTGACGCTGCCGTTCCTCTCCTACGGCGGGTCGAGCCTGATCTCCAACTGGATCCTGCTCGCCCTGCTGTTGCGGATCAGCGATGCCGCGCGGCGGCCCGCGCCCGAGCTTCCCGCGATCCCGGACGAGTCGGCCACGATGGTGATCCGCCGATGAACCGGCCGCTGCGGCACGTCGCGATCGCGGCACTGCTGATGTTCGCGGCGCTGCTGATCAACAGCAACGTCGTCCAGGTCGTGCAGGCGTCCTCGCTCCGGGCGAACCCGCACAACGTCCGGGTGCTCTACAGCGAATACAGCGATCACCGCGGGCCGATCGAGGTCGCCGGCAAGGACGTCGCCCGCTCGGTCGCCACCCACGACTCGCTCAAGTACCTCCGCACCTACCCCGGTGGCGCGGCGTATGCGCCGGTCACCGGCTACTACTCCCTGGTCATCGGCGCGTCCGGCATCGAGCAGGCCGAGGACAAGGTGCTCGCCGGCACCGACACCAAGCTGTTCTTCAAGCGGCTCTCGGACGAGATCACCGGCCGCACCCCCGAGGGTGGCTCGGTCATCCTCACCCTGAACCCCAAGGCCCAGCAGGCGGCGTACCGGGGGTTGCACGGCGTGCGCGGAGCGGTGGTCGCGCTCGACCCGTCGACCGGGGCGATCCTGGCGCTCGCGACCTCGCCGTCCTACGACCCGTCGACCCTCTCGACGCACAACTCGGCCCAGATCAACCGGACCTACCACCAGTTGCTGCACGCGCCGGGCGATCCACTGATCGACCGCGCCACGAGCGAGACCTACCCGCCCGGGTCGCTGTTCAAGATCGTGACCGCATCCGCGGCGTTCTCGAGCGGGAAGTTCACTCCGAACACCGTCGTGCCGGCGCCGACCGAGCTCAAGCTCCCGCTGACCGACGTCTTCCTGCACAACTTCGGCGGGGAGAGCTGCGGCGGCTCGACCACCGTGGCCAACGCGTTCCGGATCTCGTGCAACACCGCCTTCGCCGGCATCGGCCTGAAGGTGGGGATCCGCGGTCTCGCGGCGCAGGCGAAGGCGTTCGGGATCGGCTCGACGCTCACCATCCCGCTCCCGGTCGCGGCCAGCCAGTTCAACTCGACCGCCAACCCGCCCAACACCGCACTGTCCGCGATCGGCCAGTACGACGACGCCCTCACCCCGCTGCAGGCCGCAATGATCGGCGCCACGATCGCGAACCACGGGGTCGAGATGGCGCCGTACCTGGTCGCCCAGACCCAGGCACCCGACGCCTCAGTGCTCTCCCGCGCCCAGCCGCACGTGCTGCGTCGAGCGGTGAGCCCGGCCGTGGCGACCGAGGTCACCCACATCATGGAGCTGGTCGTGCAAAGCGGCACCGGCGTCGCGGCCCAGATCCCGGGCATCGAGGTCGCCGGCAAGACCGGCACCGCGCAGCACGGCACGGCGTCACAGCACCTGCCGCCGCATGCCTGGTTCGTCGCCTTCGCCCCGGCGCAGCATCCGACGATCGCGGTTGCGGTGCTGGTCGAGGACGGTGGCAGCCTCGGCAGCGACGCGACCGGCGGTGCGGTGGCCGCGCCGATCGCCCGTTCGGTGATGTGCGCGGTGCTCGGATGTTGACGTCCGGCCCGGACGCCCGGCCGGGCCACGGCGGCCGGAGCGAGCCGATGTCACGGCCAATCACGCACGCTCCGGTTACCGTTTTGACCGTGGCCTTCCCCGCTGGTGGCGTCGATGCCTGACGGGCCACAGTTGCTCGCCGACCGCTACGAGATCGGCGAGGTCATCGGGCACGGCGGGATGGCCGAGGTCCACCGCGGCCGCGACATTCGGCTCGGCCGGGACGTCGCGATCAAGGTGCTCCGCAAGGACCTCAACCGCGACCCCGCGCTCGAAGGCAGGTTCCGCCGGGAGGCACAGTCCGCCGCCTCACTCAACTCGCCCTCGATCGTGGCCGTCTACGACACCGGCGAGGGCGTGATCGACGGCGTGGCGACGCCGTACATCGTCATGGAGTACGTCGACGGCCAGACCCTGCGGCAGGTGCTCAGCGCCGAGGGCCGGCTGCTGCCGCAGCGCGCGCTCGAGATCACCGCCGCGGTGTGCACCGCGCTCGAGCAGGCGCACGCCGCCGGCATCGTGCACCGCGACATCAAGCCGGGCAATGTCATGTTGACCGCCACCGGCGAGGTCAAGGTGATGGACTTCGGGATCGCGCGTGCGCTGACCGCCTCGTCGGCCACCATGACCCA
>CAYNDD010000103.1:0-4504 GCA_964395425.1 uncultured Frankiaceae bacterium | reverse complement strand
GTGATCGGGCAGAACCCGCCGGCCGGCATCTTCCTGCGCAAGGGCCAGGCCGTCGACCTGACCGTCTCGCTCGGCATCAAGATGGTCGACGTACCGATCGGCCTGCCCGGCCTGACGCTGTCTGATGCGAAGGCCGCGCTGCTCGCGGCCGGGCTGCAGCTCGGCACGATCATTCCGCGCAACTCGAGCGCGCCGGCCAACCAGGTGCTCGGCAGCCGGCCGCCGGCCGGCACCTCGATACCAGCCGGCTCGACCGTCGAGCTCATCGTCTCGAACTCCCGGATCAAGGTGCCCAACGTCGTCGGCAAAGACGCGGCCACGGCCACCTCGATCCTGCAGGAGTTCGGCTTCAACCCGGTGTTGCGGCGGTCCGCGGTATTCACTCCGGGCGAGCTGGGCACGGTGGTCAGCCAGTCGCCCACCAGCCAGGCCTACGCCCCAACCGGCTCCCCTGTGGTCATCTACATCGACCGAAAGCCGCCGCCGAGCAGCCCACCCGCCTCGAGCAGCCCGCCGACGTCGAGCAGCCCACCCCCGACCGGCTCGCCCTAACCGGTTCGCCAGCAGCGGTCGGGGCACTCGCAACGGCCCACGAACTGGTAGGTGGCGACACCTGCCAACCGGGTCTAAGGTGCCTCGCATACAGGGAACCCTCGGGGAGATCAGCCCATGAACACTGGCCCTGCACGCCGCCGAGCCCGCCTCGCGATCGTCGCGACCGCCGCCCTCGCGACCGCAACCGCGCTCGCCGTCCCGAGCGCGACCGCCGCCGGCGGCGCCAAGTGGACGGAGATCTCCTCCGGCAACATCAACATCACCGTCGAGACGCCCTCAATCGCGAAGTTCGGCTCCACCTACGAGACGGTCTGGACCGCGAAGGTCGGCGCCAAATACCAGTTGCAGGCTCGGATCCTCAACGCGGCCGGCAAGCCGCTCGGCAGCGTCATCAACGTGCTCGCCACGACCTGGACAGAGATCACCGGCGACCCGACCATCTTCGCCCTCGGCTCCACCCGATACATCGCCTTCAACGGCGACGAGGGCGCGACCGGCACCTACTCACTCGGCATGGAGGACTACGCCACCAGCACGGACGGCACGCACTGGACCCTCGGCAAGGGAAGCATGTCGAATACCGAGCTGGCGGCCCAGGCGGCCGGCGTCGCGGTGATCCCGAACGGCGGTACGCCGATCACCGCGATGGCGCTCGGCAACCCGGGCGTGATCTACCACCTCGGCATCGACCCGAACCACCGCCCGGCGTCCGCGCCCGATGTTGACGCAGCCCACATGGCGTTCACCGACTTCACCGGGCTCGGCCGCGACGCCAAGAGCGGCGCGGTGTGGGCGCTATGGGCTTCCGGCGACAGCGGCCACCACAAGGACGGCGTCTGGGCCCAGCAAATCCTGCCGGGCCCCCAGGGCACCCCGCTCCACGCGCCGGGCTCCTACGCGGGCGGCGGCACCACGTCGTACGGTCCCGAACAGGACGTCAGCGCAGCCGCTCGAGCCGGCGGCGGCGTCTACACGGCGTACGTCACCTCCGCGAACAAGTCCGTCGACGTCTGGAAGCTCGGCGCGAAGAGCCCGTTCGCCACCTTCAAGGACGGGCAGGGCCCCTCGGACGTCATCGTCACCCCGGGCCCAGGTGGGCGGATCTGGGTCTACTGGCGGGACGGCTCGGCGTGGCACGCCGCCCGCAGCAACAAGGCCGCGACCCGGTTCGGTCCGACCTCGACCATCGGCACGCCGAAGAACGACTTCTCCAACCTCGAGATCGCCGGGGTCGGATCGGCTGGGCCGCTCGAGGCGATCGGTCTGCTGACCACGGCGAAGAACGTGAACGAGGTCGTCGAGCACCAGTTCCTGCCGCGGCTCACGATCACGCTGTCATCGGCGTCCGTGAAGCGCGGTCATTCGTTCACGGTCCAGGTCACTGACGCCGGCGACCCGGTGAAGGGCGCGACCGTGCACTTCGGGTCGACCAAGAAGAAGACCAACAGCAAGGGCAAGGTCACCTTCAAGGTCCCGAACAGCACCTCGCCCGGGAAGCACTCGGTCACCCTGACGATGAGCGGCTACGCCGCGGGGAGCGCCACGGTCACCGTCAAGAGCTGACGGCGTGCTGGCTCAGCCGACGTTGCGGCGCTGCCGCTCGACCCGCTCGGCGAGGGCAGGGACGAGCGCGAGCGCGGCCGGGTCGCCGCAAATGGCCAGCCAGTTGGCCAGCATCTGGTGCCCGCCCTGGGTCAGCACCGACTCGGGGTGGAACTGCACGCCCTCGACCGGGAAGTCGCGGTGGCGCAGGCCCATGATCACGCCGCCCGCGGTCCACGCGGTCACTTCGAGCTCGGCCGGCAGGTCCTCGTCGACCGCGGCCAGCGAGTGGTAGCGGGTCGCCGTGAACGGGCTGGGCAGGCCGGCCAGCACGCCGACGCCGTTGTGTTCGACCTCGCTGGTCTTGCCGTGCAGCAGCTCGGGAGCGTGCGTGACCGAGCCCCCGTAGGCGACCGCGATCGCTTGGTGCCCCAGGCACACGCCCAGGATCGGGATCCGCTCGCCGACCGCACGGATCAGCTCGACGCACACGCCCGCGTCCTCCGGCCGTCCCGGCCCCGGTGACAGCAACACGCCGTCAGCCTCGGTGACCAGCGGATCGTCGACCGCCACCGCGTCGTTGCGCCGCACCTCGACGTCGGCGCCGAGCTGGGCGAGGTAGTGCACGAGGTTGAACACGAAGCTGTCGTAGTTGTCCACGACCAGCACCCTCGTCACGTCGCCTCACCTTTCGCGAGCTCCTCGGCGAGCAGCATCCGCCGCAGCGCCTTGCCCACCACGGTATGCGGAAGCTCCGACCGGAACTCGACCTGCTTCGGGACCTTGTACGCCGTCAGCGCCGCCGCGCAGTGCGCCAGGACCTCATCCTCGGTCACCGTGCCGGGCTGCGCCACCACATAAGCCTTGACCGTCTCGCCGCGGTAGCGGTCGGGCACTCCGATGACGCAGCACTCCGTGACCCCGGGCATCGCGAGGATCACCTGCTCGACCTCGGCCGGGTAGATGTTGAACCCGCCGGCGATGATCAGGTCCTTCTTGCGGTCGACGATGGTGAGCCAGCCGGCGTCGTCCATGTATCCAAGGTCGCCGGTGAGCAGCCAGCCGTCCGCGGTGAGAACGTCCGGCTCACCCGTCTCGCCCCAGTAACCGAGGAAGACCTGCGGTCCCTTGACCGCCAGCTCGCCGGTCTCCCCGACCGGCATCAGCCGGCCCGGGTCCTCCGGATCCACGATTCGAGCCAGCGTGCCGGTCAGCGGCAGCCCGACCGAGCCGGTCTTGCGTGGCCCGGCCAGCGGGGCACAGTGAGTGGCCGGCGACGCCTCGGTCATGCCGTAGCCCTCGACGAGACGGCCGCCGGTCACCCGCTCGAACCGCTCCTGGGTGTCGGGCGACAGCTTCATCGCCCCCGATACGCAGACCCGGATCGACTTCAGGTCGTGCCGGCGGATCCGCGGCGAGTCGACCAGCGCCTGGTAGATCGGCGGCACCCCAGGGAACAGGGTCGGTCGCTCCTCGTCGATCACGGCGAAGACGGCGTCAAGATCGAACCTCGGCACCAGCACGAGCCGGCCGGCGAGCAGGACGGTGGTCAACATGCACAGCGTCAGGCCGTAGACGTGAAACAGCGGGAGTACGGCGAGGGTGACCTCACGACCGGGCATCGCGTCCGGCATCCACAGCCGCATCTGATAGCTGTTGGCGACCAGGTTGGCGTGCGAGAGCATCGCCGCCTTGGGCTCGCCGGTGGTCCCGCCGGTGTATTGCAGGACCGCGACGTCCCGGGCCGGGTCGATCGGTGCTTGAGGCGCCGGTCGTCCGCCGCGGATCAAGGTCCGGAACCGGACCACCGCCGGGTCGTCCGGCACCTCGGCCACCAGTCGCGCCCTGCGCGCGCGGATGCTCGGCAGCGGCACATGCAACCGGCCACGGGCCGACGGCGAGAGCGAGTCGACCAGCGACGTCGCCACCACGGTCCGCACCGCGGTGTCGCGGCGTACTCCCAAGACGGTCGAGGCGACCCGATCCAGGCAGACGACCGCGATGGCACCCGAGTGGCTGAGCTGGCCCCGCAGCTCGTCCGCGCTGGCGACCGGGTTGCACGGTACGACGGTGGCGCCGAGCCGGAGCACCGCGAAGAACGCGATGACGTACTGCGGGCAGTTGGGCAGGACGATGGCCACCCGCTCGCCGGTTCCGACGCCGAGGCCGGCCAGCCCACCGGCGAGCCGGTCGACGGCGTCGCGTAGCGCGCGGTAGGTCATCCGGCTGCCGACCGACGCCACCGCGAACGTCGAGATCGCCACCGCGCCCGGGAACGCTTCCGCGGCATCGTCGAGCAGCCGGGTCAGCGGCACCTGCGGGAAGTCGTGGTCGGCCGGCACGTCCGGCGGGTAGGCGGCGAGCCAGGGGCGATCGTCGTACCCGGCCACGGTCGTGATCATGCCAT
>CAYNDD010000102.1:7663-10821 GCA_964395425.1 uncultured Frankiaceae bacterium | reverse complement strand
GCAGGCGCGGCTCGCGCTGTCGGCTGCTGCCGACGGCGAGGAGACCGGGGTGTGGCCCGGGCACCTCCGCGAGCATCTCGAGGGCTGCACTGGCTGCCGGGCTTGGGCGAGTCGCTGCGAGCGCGTGACCAGGCGGGCGCGGGTCGGCGGCCCGCTGCCACCTGACGAGCTGACCGACCGGATCGTGCGGGCGGTCGCGGCCGACATCGAGCGCCGCCGGTCGCGGCGTCAGTGGACGCTGGCCGCCGCACTCGTGGCCCTGTCGGGCGTCGTCCAGCTGCTCGTGTCGCTGCCCTTACTGCTCATGGCCGGCCGCCCGCACGGATCGCTTGGTTGGGAGGTGCTGCTCGAGTTCGTGATCGGTTCGAGCTTCTTCGCCGGCGCGCTCGTGTTGCTGTGGCACTCCAGGACCCCGGTCGAGCCGGTCGGCATCCTGACCGTCGCTGATGCGGGGGCGACCGGCTCGACCTCGATGGATCGGGTCGCATGAACGGATCGTGGGTGCTCGCCGATCCGAGCGTGCCGCTCAACGCGCACACGGCGTTCACCGAATGGGAATTCGCTCCGGTGGTGACCGTTGCGGTGGCGCTGTTTGCTGTGCTGTACGCGATCGGCATCTGGCGCGTGCACCGCCGACACCCGTCGAACCCGTGGCCGCTGCTGCGCTCAGTCGCCTACTACGCCGGTCTGCTGGCCGTCGTTATCGCCACGCAGAGCAGTGTCGGGGCGTACGACGACGTGCTGTTCAGCGTGCACATGGTTCAGCACCTGCTGCTCATCATGGTCGCGCCTCCACTGCTCGTCGTCGGTCGTCCGGTAACCCTGCTGCTGCATGCATCGCGCAACCCGCTCCACCGCTGGACGCTTGCGGTCATCCGTTCGCGGATAGTCACCGCGCTGACCTGCCCCCCGGTTGCGGCCGTGATCTATGCCGCGACGATCGTCGGCACCCATCTGACCGGGTTCATGAACGTCACCCTTCACCACGAGAACGTGCATAACGCCGAGCATGTCCTCTACCTGGTGGCGGGCTATCTCTACTTCCTGCCGTTGCTCGGCTCCGAGCCGATCCGCTGGAAGATGTCTTTTCCGTCCCGGTTCCTGCTCCTTGCCCTGAGCATGCCGGTCGACACTTTCGTCGGCGTGGTCCTCTTGCAGGCGAACCACGAGTTGTTTCCGGCGTACGCCGATACCAGCCGCACCTGGGGTCCGAGCCTGCTCAGCGACCTGCATCTGGGCGGCGCGATCATGTGGGTCGGTGGTGACGCCATCATGTTCGTTCTTATTCTTTGCGTGTTCGTCATGTTCTTGCTCGATAAGCAGGCGGCCGGAAGCATGGGCGACTGGCTCGAAGGTGCGAGGGCACAAGCTCTGCGGGACAACGTGGCGTCGGTGGGCGCCACCGCGCCCGTCGCGACACCTCCCCGGCCCGGCCAGACCATCGACGACGACGAACATTTGGCTGCCTACAACGAGTACCTCTCCCGACTCCACTCGCGCGGTGGCTCCGAGCCACGCGACCGAAAGGACTGACGGTGCAGCACATCCTCCGGCGGCGAGGGGGGGCTGCGGCCTTGGCGATCGCGGTGCTCGGCGCCCTTGCCGGCTGCGGCGGCGGCGCGGTGAAGCCACCACCTCCGTCGCTCGGGACGGTCGTCGACTTCGCGGTGCCGGCCGCGATCCGTAACATCCCGCTCACCGAGGCGGACGGGTCGACGACCACGCTCGCGGCGTACCAGGGCAAGGCAGTGATGATCGCGGACTTCCTGACCCTCTGCACCGACATCTGCCCGTTGATCTCGGCCAACGTCGCCGCGATGGCCCGCGCGATCAACGCGGACGGCCAGGGCGGCAAGGTCGCGCTGCTCGAGATCACGGTCGATCCGCAGCGAGATACTCCGGCCCGGATGACGGCGTACCAGAAGCTGTACGGCGGGCCGCTGTCGAACTGGACCCTGCTGACGGCATCGCCGGCCGACCTCGCCACGCTCTGGCACTTCTTCCGGGTGGAATACCAGCGGGTCAAGGAGGAGAAGCCGCCGAGCATCGACTGGCTGACGCACAAGCCGCTGACCTATGACGTCGATCACGCCGATGACCTGATCTTCCTCGGCGCCAACGGCCGTGAGCAGTTCGTCGTGAACGCCGCCCCGGACGTCCAAGGCCATCTGCCCCCGAAAGACCTGGTGAAGTTCCTCAACCCGGACGGTTTGGTCGCGCTCAACAGGCCGAAGCCGGTCGACGACTGGACGGTCAGCCAGGGGCTCTCGGTGATGAGCTGGCTGCTCAACCACAAGCTCGCCGACCCGGCGTGAGGCGGCGGGGGGCGGCGCTGGGCGCCGCCACCGCGCTGATGCTGCTGACCGGCTGCGGGGGTGGCGCGTCGGCCGGGGTCCACCGCCCCTCGGCTGATCGCACGATCACGCTGAGCGCCCGTTCAATGCCCGGCCTCGGCCGCTTCCTCGTGACTGACGGCTGGACGCTCTACATGTACCCCCCGGATCAGCAGCGCCGGGTGAGCTGCACGCGGGTGGAGGAATGCCAGCAGGCCTGGCCGCCGTTATTCGTCGGCGCGGGACACAACGTTTTGGCCGGCCCCGGCGTCAACAAGGCATTGGTTGGCACGATGCCGGGAGATGGTGGCCGAATTGTTACCTACAACCACTGGCCGCTCTACTACTACGTCGGTGACCGGAAGGCGGGCGAGATCAATGGCCAGGGGCAAGGGTTCAACTGGTACGTCATATCGCCCGATGGAGTACCGAACAAAGCGGATTCGGGGTCGTCAACGGGATGACTTCGGGGCAGAATGAACCTGCCCCCCGGTTGCAGAGAGCGGTCAGTGTGATCAACGTTTCGCGCCACGTCCCGCGAGGCGTCCTTGCGGCCGTCGCGGCGGTCGTGGTTCTCGCCGGTGTCGGCGTCGCCGTACTGACCCTCAACGCGTCGGATTCCTCGCATCAGCACCAGAAGATCAAGGCGGCCGGCAAGGGCGAGCTTCCGGTCGCGGTGCTGCACGTCGAGCACCTGCACCACGGCCGCCTGCACTACGCGAAGCCGCTCCGCCTGCTCGTCGTCAACGGGGTTCTCAGCTCGGTCTCGATCCATCAGCCGGGCGAGGGTGCGATCGAGGGCACCTTCAACAAGACCCGCACGCG
>CAYNDD010000102.1:0-7563 GCA_964395425.1 uncultured Frankiaceae bacterium | reverse complement strand
TCCATCAGCCGGGCGAGGGTGCGATCGAGGGCACCTTCAACAAGACCCGCACGCGTTGGCAGAGCAGCGAGCCGTTGGCGCCGTCGCTCAACCTGAGCGCGAACGTGACCTACGTCGACCTGGCGCACAAGACGGTACGGCGGACCGTGCACATCTCAACCCCGGCGGCCAAACAGCACGTCAACGCGCTGCTGTCACCCGGCGGCGGTGACACCGTCGGCGTCGGGTCGCCGATCGTGGTGACCTTCGATCGCGCGATCCCCGACTCGAAACGTGCCGCGGTCGAGGCCGGGTTGACGGTCAAGGCGACGCCGGCCGTCATCGGCGCGTGGCACTGGATGAGCGACCAGGAGGTGCACTGGCGCCCACCGTCGTACTGGAAGCCGGGCACCAAGGTCGAGATCTCGAGCGACCTTCAGGACGTCAACTTCGGGCACGGCGTCTGGGGGGCGGCCGGTCGGCACCACACGTCGTTCAAGATCGGGCCGTCGCACATCAGTGAGGTCGACATCGCGACCCACGAGATGCGCGTCTACGACAACGGCACGCTGATCAAGACCTTCCCGGTCAGCACCGGGCGGGCCAGCCTGCCGACGATGGACGGCGTGCACATCGCGATTGAGAAGTCCGCGGTCGTCCAGATGGACTCAGCCACGGTGGGCATCCCGAAGGGCAATCCGGACTACTACAACGAGACCGTCTACTGGGACGTGCGGATCTCGGACGGCGGTGAGTTCGTTCACGCGGCACCGTGGTCGGTGTCCGAGCAGGGGCATATCAACGTCTCGCACGGTTGTGTGAACCTCAGCCCGACGAACGCGCAGTGGTTCTACAACTGGGCGCTCCGAGGCGACGTGGTGGACGTGTACGCCGGTCCGCGGCCGCCGAGCGCGACCGACCCCGGCACCGCCGACTGGAACATGTCGTGGAAGAAGTGGCTCGCCGGCGGCGCAGCACCGAGTGCGGCCGCGCTGGCGTTGCACCCGCGCCTGCCGCACACCTACGAGCCAGGGTTCGGGCCGAAGAAGCCCACGGCCAAGCACTCCCATCATTCGAAGAAGCACCACGGGAGCAAGAAGGGCACGTCGTCTAGCTGGAACGGCTGAGACCGGCAGGCCGCAGGATCGCGTCGACCCGACGGTCGTGGGTCTCGCTCGGTACGTCGTCGATCAGCTCTTCGTCGTAGACCACCGCGACCACGGTCGCTGATACCTCCGCGAGCGCGCGGTCGTAGTAGCCACGACCCCGGCCGAGCCGGTTGCCCAAGGCATCGACGGCCAGCGCCGGCACCACCACGACATCGGCGTCCGCAACGGCCCCGACGCCGAGCCGAACGCCCGTCGGCTCGCGGATCCCGAGCGGACCGGAGGCGATGGAGTCGGTGCCGGCGTACACCGCCCAGTCGAGTCGATCGCCGTCGATGACCGGCAGCAGGATCCGCACGTTGTGGGCCGTCAGGCGGTCGAGCAACGCGACGGTCGGCGGCTCGGTGCCGAACGACAGGTAGGCCGCGACGGTGCGCAGGTCACGCCACGCGGCCAGACCGTGTACTGCGATGGCCTCCTCGGCGCGGGCTCGGTCACCCGCCGTGATGCCTCGGCGGGCGGCCAGGATCGTTGCCCGAAGGGCGTCCTTGCGGGTCCTCGCCTCACCCGTCACGCGAGCAGTGTGCCGTCACGAACGGTCTGTAAGGCAAGCCCACACCGGTGTCACGCTCGCAGAGAATGTGCACCTGCACCCGACTTCGCCAGCGCGACACTAGGGTTGGGCCATGACCTCCGGCGTGACGAAGGCGGTTGTGACGGTGGCGGGGCTTGGGACCCGGTTCCTGCCTGCCACCAAGGCGACGCCGAAGGAGATGCTGCCCGTCGTCGACAAGCCCGCCATCCAGTACGTCGTCGAGGAGGCGGTGCGGGCCGGACTTGATGACGTGCTGATGGTCACCGGCCGCAACAAGACCCCGATCGAAGATCATTTCGATCGGCATTACGAGCTCGAGGACCGGCTCGAAAGCGACGCCGGCAAGCGGGATCTGCTCGACCAGGTACGCAGCGTCACCGAGCTGGCGACCGTGCACTACGTGCGCCAGGGCTCGGCGCGTGGGCTCGGGCACGCGGTGCTCTGCGCGGCCCAGCACGTCGGGAACCAGCCCTTTGCGGTGCTTCTGGGCGACGACCTGATCGACGAGCGCGATGTGCTGCTCACCCAGATGATCGATGTGCAACGTCGGCTCGGTGGTTGCGTGGTGGCGCTGCTCGAGGTGCCGCGCGAGCAGATCGGCCTTTACGGCTGCGCTGCGGTCGAGGCCACCGATGAGACCGACGTCGTGCGGATCACCGGCCTGGTCGAGAAGCCGAGCCCGGCTGAGGCGCCGAGCAACCTCGCGATCATCGGCCGCTACGTGCTCTCGCCGGAGATCTTCGACGTCATCCGCGACACGAAGCCGGGGCGCGGCAACGAGATCCAGCTCACCGACGCGATCGAGGCGATGACCGGTCGGGTCGGCAACGGTGGGCCGGTGCACGGCGTGATCTTCCGCGGCCGCCGCTACGACACCGGTGACAAGGCGGACTACCTCAAGGCGATCGTCCAGCTCGCGTGCGATCGTGCCGACCTCGGTCCGGCTTTCCGGGAGTGGCTCGGAGAGTTCGTCGCCCAGAGGCTGCCCCTGGGCGATCCGGTCGAGCCGCTGCAACCATGAGCGGTCACGCGTGACGCCGATGAAGTCGGTTGACGAACACCTCGACGAGATCATGGCGGTCGTCAGGCCGCTCGGCGGTCTCGATCTGACCCTGCCCGACGCGCACGGCTGCGTGCTGGTCGAAGACGTCACGTCGACTTTTCCGTTGCCGCCGTTCGATAACTCGGCAATGGACGGGTACGCCGTACGTGCGGTTGACGTCGCCCAGGCTAGCGAGTCGAGCCCGGTGGTGTTGCCGGTCGTCGGTGACGTTGCGGCCGGTAGTACGTCGCCTTACACGGTGCAGCCCGGGTTGTGCGTGCGGATCATGACCGGTGCGCCGATGCCGCCGGGTGCAGACACGGTGGTCCCGCTCGAGGACACCGACGGCGGCCTTGCCCAGGTCGCGATCCGGAGCTCGCCGGCGCCCGGAAGCTGCGTGCGGCTGGCTGGCGAAGATGCGCAGCCGGGCACGTTGGTGCTCGCCGCCGGCACGCATCTCGGCGCGACTCAGCTCGGATTGCTCGCAGCGGTCGGCCGGGACCGGGTCGTGGTCAGGCCGCGGCCCCGGGTGGTGGTGCTCTCGACCGGCAGCGAGCTGGTCGAGCCCGGGCAACCGTTGAGCCGCGGCCAGATCCCCGACTCGAACAGCGCGCTGCTCACCGCGGCCGCGCTCGAGGCAGGCGCCATTGCCTACCGGGTCGGGATCGTGCCTGACGACCCGAGGCTGCTGGCCGACACGCTCGAGGATCAACTGATCCGCGCCGATGTGATCGTGACCAGTGGCGGGGTGAGTGTCGGCGCGTACGACGTGGTGAAAGAGGTGCTGAGCCGGGTCGGCACCGTGAAGTTCGACCGGATCGCGATGCAGCCGGGAATGCCGCAGGGCTTCGGCACGATCGGGCCGGAGCAGGTCCCGTTCTTCGGGCTGCCGGGCAACCCGGTGAGTTCCTACGTGTCGTTCGAGGTCTTCGTCCGGCCTGCACTGCGCCGGATGCTCGGCGTGGAGCCGATCTCCCGTCCGGTGATCCGGGCCAGGGTCAGCGAGTCGGTGCGCTCGCCGCTGGGCCGCCGTTCCTACCTTCGCGGCTGGCTGTCGGTGGAGCAGGGCGCCTACACGGTTCGGCCGGTCGGTGGCAGCGGTTCGCACCTGATCGCCTCCCTGGCGGCCTCGAATGCGCTGATCGTGGTGCCGGAGGCATCGACCGAAGTGGAGGCGGGCGCGGCGGTCACGGTGATGATGCTCGAGCGGCGGCAGCAGTGACGTCGCGATGAGCGGCTTCAGCCACATCGACGAGTCCGGGGCGGCCCGGATGGTCGACGTCTCCGGCAAGGACATCAGCATCCGCACCGCCACCGCCCGCGGCGCCGTCGAGGTGTCGGCAGAAGTGGTCGAGCTGCTGCTCAGCCAGGGCCTACCGAAGGGCGATGCACTCGGCGTCGCGCGGATCGCGGGCATCATGGCGGCGAAACGTACGCCGGACCTGATCCCGCTGTGCCATCCGATCGCCTTGCACGGCGTGACGGTGGATCTCGACGTAACCGATCACGGCGTCGCGATCACCGCGACGGTGCGGACTGCCGATCGCACCGGGGTCGAGATGGAGGCGCTGACCGCTGTCACGGTTGCGGGTCTCGCGGTGATCGACATGGTGAAGGGCGTCGATCAGAACGCCCGCATCACCGACGTCGAAGTCGTCGAGAAGACCGGCGGTGTGCACGGCGACTGGCATCGGCCGTCATGACCCGCGCGGATCGGTTGCCGGCCGACGCTCGCGCCCGGGTGATCACGGTTTCCGATCGCTCGCACACCGGTGACCGGCATGACACGTCGGGCCCGTTGCTGTCCGACTTGCTTGCCGAGCTCGGCCTCGCCGTCGCCGAAGTCGTTGTCGTGCCTGACGAAGTCGAGATCATCGAGATCGCGCTGCGCGCGGCGATCAGCGACGGGGTCGATCTGGTCGCGACGACCGGCGGCACCGGCCTGTCACCACGTGACGTCACGCCGGAAGCCACCCGCCGGGTGATCGATCGCGAGGTGCCGGGCCTGGCGGAGGCGCTGCGGCAGTATCGACGCGACGAGCTGCCGACGACGATCCTGT
The DNA here is from genome assembly GCA_964395425.1 of uncultured Frankiaceae bacterium. Lineage (GTDB taxonomy): Bacteria > Actinomycetota > Actinomycetes > JAFAQI01 > JAFAQI01 > DATAUK01. Next base: position 2,781 of record CAYNDD010000102.1, on the reverse strand, counting down.
CGCGCGCGGTCGCCGGTCTGGCCGGCTCGACCCTCGTCGTCAACCTGCCCGGATCTCCCGGCGGCGTGAAGGACGGCGTCGCCGTACTTGCACCCGTCATCGGCCATGCGATCTCGCAGCTTCGCGGCGGCGATCACTAATGATCCGCGGTCGGCGGTGAGCGCTCCGGGGTGGCCCGCGGTGCTGCGCGACGGTGAGGTGACCCTTCGCCCGTTGCGGATGCGGGACAGCTCGGACTGGATCGAGTCACGGCGTCGCAACGTCGAGTGGTTGCGCCAGTGGGAGGCGACCCCGCCGGGCGGCCCGAGCGGGTTCGGGGCGTCGTCGCCGGTGTTCACGACGATGACCCGCCGGTTGCGAGCGGACGCTCGGCGCGGCCTTGCGCTGCCCTTCGTGATCGAGGTCGGGGGAGCGTTCGCCGGACAGGTCAACGTGGCCGGCGTCGTACGAGGCTCGATGGAGTCCGCCCACATCGGGTATTGGATCGACCAGAACTTCGCCGGTCGTGGCGTGATGCCGACCGCGGTCGCACTTGCTGTGGACCACAGCTTCCGGGTGGTCGGGTTGCACCGGATCGAGGTCAACATCCGGCCCGAGAACGTCGCCAGCCAGCGCGTGGTCGAGAAGCTCGGCTTTCGCAGCGAGGGAGTTCGCGAGCGTTTCCTGCACATCGACGGCGACTGGCGGGACCATCTGAGCTACGCCTTGGTGAAAGACGATGTGCCGCAAGGGCTGCTGAATCGCTGGCATGAAGCGCAGCAACGGACGGAACCGACGCTTCGGCCACATCGCGACACACCGGCTTAGGTGCGTGCCCATCGGGCGAACCCTGGTTAGCGTTTCTCTGCGATGGATCCCAACCGTCGGCAGGCCCGATCGTGAGTCCCGTAATCCTGCTGGGACTCGTGGTGATGTGGGCTGTGGTGTTGATCCCGATGTGGCTGCGCCGGCACGACGAAACCGAAGAATCGCGCTCTGTCGAGCGCTTCACCAGTGCCATGCACACGCTGTCCCGTCGCGAGGCCGCGGCCGACCGGAGGTACGTCGTGATGCCCCACCGAAGCCGCTCGGTCGACGTGCACGTCTCCGGCGCATCGGCCGAGCGCCGAAGCCGGGTCGCGGCGCTCGCCGCCCGGCGGGCCAAGGCCAGGGCGGGCCACCGCCCGATTTCTGCCGCCACCCGCCGTCGTCGGACCTTGCTCGGCCTGTTCGCCCTCGTCGCGATCACGCTCGCGGCGGCGTTCGAGATCGGTGGAATGAGCCTGTGGGCTCTGCAGTTCGTCGTCGACGCGGTGTTTGTCGCTTTTGTCGGCCATTTGGTCACGCGGGCCCGGCAGGCGGCCCCGGCGCGCTCGACCCGGCGCGACCCCGCCCTCCGCACCCAGCAGGCGCGACCGGCCCGCCGAGCGCCCGCGGCTCGGCAGGCGCAGCGGCCGGCAGCCAGGCAACGACCGGCCGCAGCCCCACGCCCGGCGCGGGTCGCGGATCGCGAGCTCGAGTCGACGTTGGACGCGATGGTCTCTACGGAGGCCCGGGAGTCGGTTGAGTCGGTCCGGATTGCGCCCCCGACGGGCCGCCGCGAGGTGCTGTTCGACCAGGCCGCGCCAGAGATGACGGAGTCCACCCGGGTCGAGCCCGAGGAAGTGGCTGCGGCGTACGCACCGGTCGAGCGGAGCGAGCCGAGACGGACCGCGGCAGACGCGATCTTCGACCAGACTGCCGAGGTGGACCTCGAGCGGCGCGAGCCGAGGGCACCCGCGCCGATCGACGATGACGTCTTCCTCGATGTCACGGCCGCCGACGTCGCCGCGCTCGCCGAGGAGCCGCAGCTCGAGATCGGCGGCGCGCCGTGGGAGCCGGTGCCGGTGCCGCCTCCGACGTACGTCACCAAGCCGACCGCGCCACCTCGCCGGCCCCGGCCGCCGATCTTCGAGCCGCTGCTTCCGCCGTCCGAGACCCCGGCCGAGCTCGACCCGGTCGACGACCTCGAAGAGATCCTCGACCGGCGCTGGGCCGTCAACGACTGACCTTTTCAGCCGCGTTCGGCAACCAGCAGGTCGGCTAAACTCGGCCGTTCTGGGGCTGTAGCGCAGCTGGTAGCGCACCTCGTTCGCAACGAGGGGGTCAGGGGTTCGAGTCCCCTCAGCTCCACTGAAGTTGACCAACTTACAACAGTTTTCTCGCAGGTCCCCTGTCTCGGGCAGTTTGATCGAACGCTGTGGCGCCTCAGTCGCTCAGCGAGTGGCGAGGGCGAGGAGGGTATCGACTGCAGTTTCGAACGGACGGGGACTCTGCTGTACCTGGGCGAGTAAAAGTCCCCCTTGGAGCGTGGCGAGCAGGGTCGTGGCGAAGTCGTCCGGGTCGATGTCCGACGGGAGTTTCCCCTCGGCATGAAGGGATCTCAGCCCCTCTCCGATGGCGGCTGCCCACTGATCGAACCCTGCCGCGATGAGCGCTCGGGCCTCGGGGTCACTCTCGGCGAGTTGACCAACGAGCGAGCCAAGTTGGCAGCCTCCCTTTCCTCTGGTGCGCCTTGCTGCGGTGATCACCATGTTCCGCCAGGCTTCGAGTCCGTTCGCGCGACTGAGCGCGTGCCGCTGGCGATTGACGATGGTCTCCGCCTGGTAGTCGATGACCGCCTGCACGAGTTCGTCCTTGTCGGGAAAGTAGTGGTACATCTGAGAGCCGCTGACTTCCGCCGCCACCTTGACGTCCTCCAAGGTGGCGCCCGCCACCCCGCGCTCATGGATCAGAGCGGCGGCCTCCTCCACTATTCGTGCC
>CAYNDD010000101.1:0-10851 GCA_964395425.1 uncultured Frankiaceae bacterium | reverse complement strand
GGCGGCGCCGAGATGAGCCGCTCGGAGTTCTACCGCGAGGGCCGGGTGCCGCTGCACACGCTGCGGGCGAACATCGACTTCGGCTTCTACGAGGCACGGACGACCTTCGGCCGGATCGGTGTCAAGGTCTGGATCTACACCGGCGACGACGTCATGACCCGCGAGGAGCAGGCGGCCGCCGCCGCGCTTCGGGCCCGCGACCAGCGCAACCGGCGCCCGCGCCGCGACCGGCCGTCCACCGCCGCCAGTGCTGCGGTCAACGGCGGTCTCGCTACAGCCAGCGCACCTGCGCCGGTCGAGACGATCACGACGCCTGAGCCCGCGCTCGAGCGCGGGGCCGATGGCACCGTCGCGGAAGCGGTCGCGGATGCTGCGGGCCCCGAGGCAGTCCAGCCCGAGGTCGCCACCGAGCCGACTGCCCCGGAAGGAGCCTGACCATGTTGATCCCTCGACGGGTCAAGCACCGCAAGCAGCATCACCCGGGCCGCTCAGGAGCGGCCAAGGGTGGGACGCGGGTGGCCTTCGGCGAGTACGGCATCCAGGCGCTCGAGCCGGCGTACGTCACCAACCGGCAGATCGAGGCGGCCCGTATTGCCATCACCCGGCACATCCGGCGTGGCGGCAAGGTGTGGATCAACATCTACCCGGACCGGCCGATCACGAAGAAGCCGGCCGAGACCCGGATGGGATCCGGCAAGGGGTCGCCGGAATGGTGGATCGCCAACGTCAAGCCCGGCCGGGTGATGTTCGAGCTGTCCTACCCCAACGAGACGACCGCACGGGAGGCACTGACCCGTGCGATCCACAAGCTGCCGATGAAGTGCCGGATCGTGACTCGCGAAGTGGGTGAGGGCTGATGGCTGCGGGGACACCGACCGTGGAGTTGCGCGGCCTCGAGGACGACGAGCTGGTCACCAAGCTCCGCGAGTCCAAGGAAGAGCTGTTCAACCTGCGCTTCCAGTCGGCCACCGGCCAGCTGGACAACAACAAGCGACTGCAGACGGTGCGTCACGACATCGCCCGCATCTACACCGTGATGCGCGAGCGCGAGCTCGGGCTGACCGCGGCACCGATCAGCGAGGCTGAGTGAGGACACGATGACCGACACCACATCGACGCAGGGCGCGCTCGTGCGCGGGTTCCGCAAGACCCGCGAGGGCTACGTCGTCAGCGACAAGATGAACAAGACCGTCACGGTCGAGGTCGAGGACCGCGTCCTGCACGCGCGCTACGGCAAGACGATCCGGCGGACCAAGAAGGTCAAAGCGCACGACGAGGCCAACGAGGTCGGCATCGGTGACCGCGTGCTGCTGATGGAGACCCGGCCGATGTCGGCCACCAAGCGCTGGCGCGTCGTACAGATCCTGGAGAAAGCAAAATGATTCAGCAGGAGTCCCGGCTGCGGGTCGCCGACAACACCGGTGCCAAGGAGATCTTGTGCATCCGGGTGCTCGGCGGCTCGGGGCGGCGCTATGCCGGCATCGGCGACATCATCGTCGGCACCGTCAAGGACGCGTTGCCGGGCGCCGGTGTGAAGAAGGGCGACGTCGTCAAGGCGGTCATCGTCCGTACGACGAAAAGCCGGCGGCGCCCCGACGGCTCCTACATCAAGTTCGACGAGAACGCTGCCGTGCTGATCCGTGACGGCGGCGGCGAGCCGCGCGGCACGCGCATCTTCGGCCCGGTGGGCCGCGAGCTGCGCGACAAGCGCTTCATGCGGATCATCTCGCTGGCACCGGAGGTCTTGTAAGTCATGGCTGGATTGTTCGTGAAGAAGGGCGACACCGTCCTCGTGCGCAGCGGTAAAGACCGCGGTGCGCGCGGCAAGGTGCTGCTGACCTCGCCGCAAAGTCAGCGAGTGCTCGTCGAGGGCGTCAACCGGGTCAAGAAGCACACCAAGATCCAGACCACGACCCGTGGCGCGCAAGAGGGCGGCATCGTGCACCAGGAGGCCGCGATCCACGTCAGCAACGTGCAGGTCATCTGCCCGACCTGCGGGAAGCCGACCCGAATCGGTCACCGCAAGAACAGTGAAGGCCGTAACGTCCGCGTCTGCCGCAAGTGCGACGCGGAACTGTAGGGCCAGGGAGCGCAACGAAATGACAGTGACCACTACGGCGACCAACTCGATCCCGCGACTCAAGCAGCGCTATCGCGACGAGATCGTGGCGGCGCTTCGCGAGCAGTTCACCTACGCCAACGTCATGCAGGTCCCGACGCTGGTGAAGGTGAAGGTCAACATGGGCGTCGGCGAGGCGGCCCGTGACGGCAAGCTCATCGAAGGCGCGATCCGCGACCTGACCGCGATCACCGGGCAGCGTCCGGCGATCGCCCGGGCGCGGCTGTCGATCGCGCAGTTCAAGCTTCGTGAGGGCATGCCGATCGGTGCCCACGTCACGTTGCGCGGCGACCGGATGTGGGAGTTCGTCGACCGGCTTCTGACGACCGCGCTTCCCCGGATCCGCGACTTTCGTGGCCTTGACGCGCGCAAGCTCGACGGCAACGGCAACTACACCTTCGGCCTGACCGAGCAGTCGATGTTTCACGAGATCGACCCCGACTCGATCGACCGGGTCCGTGGCATGGACATCACGTTGGTGACCACGGCGCACACAGACGACGAGGGTCGCGCACTGCTGCGTGCCCTCGGATTCCCCTTCAAGGAGGCCTGATCCATGGCGACGAAGGCGTGGATCGCGAAAGCGGCCCGCAAGCCCAAGTACGCCGTACGCGGCTACACCCGCTGCTCGCGCTGCGGACGCTCGCGCGCGGTCTACCGGGTGTTTGGCCTGTGCCGTATCTGCATGCGCGAGATGGCGCACGCGGGCGAGCTCCCCGGTATCACCAAGAGCTCCTGGTGACTACCACCCGATCGATCTTCGCTGCAGGCCCGGCTGGCGCCGGGAACCACGGCGGGAAGGACATCACCGTATGACCATGACCGACCCGATCGCAGACATGCTGACTCGGCTGCGCAACGCGAACTCGGCCTATCACGACACCGTCGCGATGCCGCATTCGACGCTGAAGGTCCACATCGCGGAGATCCTCCAGCAGGAGGGCTACATCTCCTCGTGGCAGGTCCTCGAGGCGGCCGAAGAGGTTAAGGGCGCACCCGGCAAGACGCTGATCGTGACGTTGAAGTTCGGCCCGAACCGCGAGCGCTCGATCGCGGGTGTTCGCCGGATCAGCAAGCCGGGCCTGCGGGTGTATGCGAAGGCCACCAACCTGCCCAAGGTCCTCGGCGGGCTCGGCGTAGCGATCATCTCGACCTCCGCGGGTCTGCGGACGGACCGGCAGTGTTCAAAGCAGGGCGTAGGCGGGGAAGTCCTCGCCTACATCTGGTGACGGGAGGGTTGTCATGAGCGAGCATCGAAGCGAAGCGGAGAAGCGCAGCTCCAATGATGTCAGCGCCTCCGCATGTGGCCGCCGGGAGGTGGCCGCATGAGCCGAATCGGCAGAATGCCGATCCCCGTACCGGCTGGCGTCGAGGTCACGATCGACGGCCGCGACGTGACGGTCAAGGGCCCCAAGGGCACGCTGTCGCACTCGGTCGTCGAGCCGATCACGGTCGAGGCGAACGACGGCCAACTGATCGTGGCCCGGCCCGACGACGAGCGCGACAGCAAGGCCAGGCATGGCCTGACCCGTACGCTGGTCGCCAACATGGTCATCGGCGTGACCGAGGGCTACTCCAAGACCCTCGAGATCGTCGGCACCGGCTATCGGGTGCAGGCCAAGGGCAGCGATCTGGAGTTTGCCCTCGGCTTCAGCCACCCGGTCACCGTCATCGCGCCGGACGGCATCTCCTTCGCGGTAGAGGCACCGACCAGGTTCGTCGTCTCCGGCATCGACAAGCAGAAGGTCGGGGAGACCGCCGCGAACATCCGCAAGATCCGCAAGCCCGAGCCGTACAAGGGCAAGGGCGTGCGCTACTCGGGCGAAGTCGTCCGACGCAAGGCCGGAAAGGCAGGGAAGTAGCCATGAGTGCGCCGAGGACATCGCGGTTGCGCCGTACTGCGCGCAGCCGTCGTCACCTGCGGGTGCGCAAGAAGGTCACCGGTACGCCGGTCCGGCCGCGCATGGTCGTCACCCGCTCTGCCCGCCACATCTACGTGCAGGTCGTCGACGACACCGCCCGTCACACCCTGGTGGCGGCATCGACGCTCGACGACGGCATCCGGGACTCCGCCGGAGACAAGAAGGCCAAAGCCGCGAGGGTCGGCACGCTGGTTGCCGAGCGGGCCGGCCAGGCCGGAATCGGCAAGGTCGTCTTCGACCGCGGTGGCAATCGCTACCACGGGCGGATCGCGGCGCTCGCCGACGCAGCGCGAGAGGCCGGCCTTGAGTTCTAGAGAGCCCCACGAAAGCGCTCCGCTGCGCTCCACGCTTGCGCGGGGGCCCCGAACAGAGAGTCAGACGATGAAGCTTGGAAGGAAGAGCTAATGCCAGGAGCCCAACGACGCGGGACCGGCGCCGGTGGCGCGGCCGGCGGCAGCGGCGGCGAACGGCAGGGCCGTCGCGATGGTGGCCGGGGTGCCGGCGGCGCGGCCGCATCGGCGTACCTCGAGCGGGTGGTCGCGATCAACCGGGTCGCCAAGGTGGTCAAGGGCGGCCGGCGGTTCAGCTTCACCGCGCTGGTGATCGTCGGCGACGGCGACGGCCAGGTCGGCGTCGGCTATGGCAAAGCCAAGGAGGTGCCAGCGGCGATCGCCAAGGGCGTCGAGGAGGCCAAGAAGCACTTCTTCACCGTCCCCCGGATCCAGGGCACCATCCCGCATCCGGTACAAGGTGAGGCGGCGGCCGGGGTCGTCCTGCTCAAGCCGGCTTCGCCTGGTACCGGTGTCATCGCCGGTGGCCCGGTGCGCGCCGTGCTGGAGTGCGCGGGGATCCGCGACGTGCTGTCGAAGTCGCTCGGGTCGTCCAACCCGATCAACATCGTGCACGCCACCGTGGCTGCGCTCAAGGACCTGCACCGGCCCGAGGAGATAGCGGCCCGTCGCGGCCTTCCGATCGAGGATGTCGCCCCGGCAGCGATGCTGCGGGCCCGTGCGGCGGCGAGTGCCTGATGCCGCGCCTGAAGATCACCCAGACCAGGTCGCCGATCGGGGGGACGCGCAACCAGCGCGACACCCTCCGCTCGCTCGGCCTCAAGCGCATGCGGGATACCGCGGTGCAGGAGGACCGGCCCGAGATCCGCGGCATGGTCCGAGCCGTCGCACACCTCGTGACGGTCGAGGAGGTCGACTGAGATGACGTTGAAGGTCCATCACTTGCGCCCGGCCGACGGTGCGCACAAGCCCAAGCAGCGGCTCGGCCGCGGCGAGGGCTCCAAGGGTAAAACCGCAGGTCGGGGCACTAAGGGCAGCAAAGCGCGGACCCAGGTGTCGGCGGCGTTCGAGGGCGGCCAGATGCCCTACCACATGCGGGTGCCGAAGCTGAAGGGCTTCACCAACCCCAACCGTGTGGTCTACCAGGTGGTTAATCTGGATCGCTTGTCGGCGCTGTTCCCGGACGGCGGCGACGTCGATCCGGACGTGTTGGCCGATCGGGGGGCGGTCCGAAAGGGACAACTGGTGAAGATCCTCGGAACGGGAGATGTCGCGAGCGCGATGTCGGTCCGGGCACACGCTTTCTCCGATGCGGCGCGACGCAAGATTACCGCTGCCGGGGGGACCGTCACAGACCTCTAGGTCCCCGGGCGCGCGCTCGTCGCAGCGCGTGGCCGGGGTACAGTCGGCGGGCATGATTGTGGTCGCCGGACCCCCATCGACCGCTCGCCCCGTACCGGATTAGTCCGCCTCAGGAGGAGCCGTGCTCACCGCTTTCGGCAGGGCCTTCCGCACGCCGGATCTGCGGAACAAGCTGCTGTTCACGCTGGGGATCCTTGCGCTGTTCCGGCTCGGGTCGACCATCCCGGCGCCGGGGGTCAACTACCAGAACGTCCACACCTGCCTCGCGCTGGACAAGAACAGCTCGGTTCTCGCGCTGGTCAACCTGTTCAGTGGCGGCGCGCTGCTCCAGCTCACCGTCTTCGCGCTCGGGATCATGCCCTACATCACGAGCAGCATCATCATCCAGCTGCTGGTGGTCGTCATCCCGCGGCTCGAGCGGCTCAAGGAGCAGGGTCAAAGCGGTCAGGCAAAGCTCACCCAGTACACCCGCTATCTGACCGTGTCGCTGGCGATCCTGCAGGCGACCGGCATCGTGGCGCTGGCCCGCAGTGGCCGATTGCTGCCGTGTACCAACACCGCCGGGCAGCAGATCTCGCTGCTCTACTCCACGTCGGTCTTCCGGATCATCACGCTGGTCGTGACGATGACGGCGGGCACCGCGGTCATCATGTGGCTCGGCGAGCTGATCACAGACCGCGGCATCGGCAACGGCATGTCGCTGCTGATCTTCACCTCGATCGCGGCCCGGTTCCCCAGCCAGGGCAGCCAGATCCTGCAGAGCCGCGGCGTGACCACCTTCGTGGCGGTCCTGCTGGCCGGCCTGCTGATCATCGTGGGCATCGTCTTCATGGAACAGGGCCAGCGCCGAATACCGGTGCAATATGCCAAACGAATGATCGGCCGCCGGATGTACGGCGGCACCTCGACCTACATTCCACTCAAGGTCAACCAGGCCGGTGTCATCCCGGTCATCTTCTCGTCGTCGCTGCTCTACCTGCCGCAGCTTCTCGGCCAGGTCTGGACGTCGAACCCCGGCTTCACGAACTTCGTCACGCGCTATTTCAATGCCAACAACCCGAACTACGTCTACATCCTGACGTATGCGTTGCTGACGGTCTTCTTCACCTATTTCTATGTCGCGATCACGTTCAACCCGGTCGAGGTCAGCGACAACATGCGCAAGTACGGCGGCTTCATCCCCGGCATCAGACCGGGCCGCCCGACGGCCGAATACCTCGAGTACGTCCTCTCGCGCATCACATTCCCGGGCTCGCTCTATCTCACGGCCATTGCCGTGCTCCCTATCCTTGCGTTGCATTACCTGCCAGGCGCTGCGTCTGGCACCAACCAGGCGTTCCCCTTCGGTGGCACCTCGGTGCTGATCCTGGTCGGTGTCGGTCTCGATACGTCGAAGCAGATCGAGAGCCAGTTGATGCTGCGCAACTACGAAGGCTTCTTGCGGTAGTGCGGCGCCTCCGATGAGGCTCGTTCTCGTGGGCCCCCCTGGTGCGGGGAAGGGGACGCAGGCCCAGTTTGTCTCGGCGCATCTCGCCGTACTGCAGATCTCCACCGGCGACATCTTCCGCGCGCACGTCAGCCATGGCACCCAGCTGGGCAAGCAGGCCAGGGAGTTCATGGACGCCGGCGACCTCGTGCCGGACGAGATCACCGTGGCGATGGTGCGTGACCGGCTCGAGTCCGAGGACGCCGACCGCGGGTTCCTGCTCGACGGCTTCCCGCGGACGGTTCCGCAGGCGGTGCAGCTCGACGAGATCCTGCGCGAGCTCGACACCGAGCTCGACGTCGTCCTCGAGCTCGTCGTCGATGACGGTGAGGTCGTGCGGCGCCTGTCCGGGCGACGGACCTGTCGCAGCTGCGGGCACATCTGGCACGTCGACTTCGACCCGCCCTCGGCCGACGGGGTCTGTGACAACTGCGGCGGACAGCTGTTCCAGCGCGACGACGACCAGCCCTCCACGATCCGGCACCGGCTCGAGGTCTACTACGAGCAGACGGCCCCCTTGATCGGCTATTACGCTGAGCAGGGCATTCTGGTCGGTATCGATGCGATGGGCCCGGTTGACGACGTCACCGAACGGGCGTCGGCAGCCCTGAGGCCGTTCTCGCGGTCGTGAGCGGCAGGTGGAGGAGAGAGCGGCACAGATGATCCAGATCAAGACACGTGACGAGATCGACCTGATGCGTCAGGCCGGGATCGTCGTCGGCACGGCCCTGGCGGCCCTGCGCGAGGCGGTCCGGCCGGGGATCACCACTGCCGATCTCGACGAGGTCGCCCGCGGGGTCATCTACGGCGCTGGCGCAACCCCGTCGTTCCTCGGCTACCACGGCTTCCCGGCCACAATCTGTACGTCGGTCAACTCCGAAATCGTGCACGGCATCCCCTCGGCCAAGGTGGTCCTGCACGAGGGCGACATCATCTCGATCGACTGTGGGGCGATCATCGAGGGCTTCCACGGTGACGCGGCGGTCACCGTCCCGGTCGGCGAGGTGTCGCTGGACAAGCGCGAGCTGATGCGGGTCACCGAGGAGTCGCTCTGGCACGGCATGGCCGCGGCCCGGCTCGGCGGCCGCCTGGTCGACATCTCCCGTGGCGTCGAGACCTACATCCGGTCCCAACCCCATCCGGGCGGTGGCTCGTGGGGGATCGTCGAGGAGTACGTCGGGCACGGCATCGGCACCGAGATGCACCAGGATCCGCAGGTCCACAACTACGTGGGCCCGCGGATGGGCCGCGGTCCGGCGATCGTGCCCGGTCTCGCGCTGGCTGTGGAGCCGATGGTCAACCTCGGCGGCCGGCACACGAAGGTCCTCGACGACGGCTGGACGGTCATCACCCAGGACGGCAAGCCGTCGGCGCACTTCGAACACACGTTCACCGTGCTCGAGGACGGCCCGTGGGTGCTCACCGCGCTCGACGGCGGCCGGGACCGGCTGGCGGCGATCGGTTCGGTCCGCGCCAGCGCCTGACCCGCCGTACGCTGAGAACGAGCGGGTTTGAACGGGGGCGCACGCTCCCGTAGACTGCCTAGTTGGCCTGCGACGTTCGTTTGGACGCGGGTCGCCCAGAATCACCGAGCGCTCATCAGAGCGCGCTCCACAACGACTGCAACGCTATCGAGTCACGACACGGGACAACGGAGGACATGCCGAAGAAGGAAGGCGCCATCGAGATCGAGGGGCGCGTCGTCGAGCCACTGCCGAACGCAATGTTCCGGGTTGAGCTCGCCAACGGTCACAAGGTCCTTGCCCACATCAGCGGCAAGATGCGCCAGCACTACATTCGGATCCTCCCGGAGGACCGGGTCGTGGTCGAGCTTTCGCCGTACGACCTGTCACGCGGTCGGATCGTCTACCGGTACAAGTAAGGGTTCGCCCCAGTGAGGTCAGTGCAGTGAAGGTCAAGCCAAGTGTCAAGAAGATGTGTGACAAGTGCAAGGTGATCCGCCGCCATGGGCGGGTCATGGTGATCTGCGAAAACCTGCGGCACAAGCAGCGGCAGGGCTAGCAGCCACCGAAACAGCGCGCACCACCCTCTGCCGCGACGATCGTGTGGCAGAACAACCCCCGGCGCGAAGGCCGGGGCCCCACCTGGGCCGGTGGGGACGGTGACGCGGAGGACTTTCGCTGCAATAGAGGAGCACGAGCCCGGATGGCACGCCTAGTCGGCGTCGACCTTCCCCGCGACAAGCGGTTGGAGGTCGCGCTCACCTACATCTACGGCATCGGTCGGACCCGCGCGCACGAGACGCTGGCGCAGACCGGTGTGAGCCCGGACATCCGGGTTCGCGATCTCAGCGACGAGGATCTGGTCAAGCTGCGCGACTGGATCGAGGCCACCTACCGCGTCGAGGGTGACCTGCGACGCGAGGTGCAGTCCGATATCCGGCGCAAGATCGAGATCGGGTGCTACCAGGGCATCCGCCACCGTCGCGGCCTTCCGGTCCGCGGCCAGCGCACCCACACCAACGCCCGCACCCGTAAGGGCCCTCGCAAGACCGTGGCCGGCAAGAAGAAGGTAGGAAAGAAGTAAGTGGCTGACCATCCCCGCATCCGCGGCGCCGGCCTTGCCGAGCGCACGCCTGACTGCGTTCTCACTCGCCTACGCAGCACCGCTGCGCAGGCTCGCTCGGCCTTGCCAGACGCGCCCTCGCCGGCGGCCGCCATCCACGATGCAGGGATGGTGAGCCACTAATGCCCCCCGCCCAGAAGCGTGTGGCCGCCAAGAAGGTGCGCCGCAAGGAAAAGAAGAACGTCGCCCACGGGCACGCTCACATCAAGAGCACGTTCAACAACACGATCGTGTCCATCACCGACCCGATGGGCAACGTCGTGAGCTGGGCGAGCGCCGGTCAGGTGGGCTTCAAGGGCTCCCGCAAGTCGACTCCGTTCGCCGCCCAGATGGCGGCCGAGGCCGCGGCTCGCCGGGCCCAGGAGCACGGCATGCGCAAGGTCGACGTGTTTGTGAAGGGCCCGGGCTCGGGCCGCGAGACCGCAATCCGGTCGCTGCAGGCGACCGGCCTGGAGGTAGGCACCATTTCCGACGTAACCCCGGCACCGCACAACGGCTGCCGTCCCCCGAAGCGGCGGCGGGTCTGATGGCGCGCTACACCGGTCCCGACTGCAAGCGCTGCCGGCGCGAGAAGACCAAGCTGTTCCTCAAGGGCAGCAAGTGCGAGTCGTCGAAGTGCCCGATCGAGATCCGGCCCTACCCGCCGGGCGAGCACGGTCGTGGTCGCACCAAAGACAGCGAATACCTGCTGCAGATGCGTGAGAAGCAGAAGTGCGCGCGGATCTACGGCGTCCTCGAGAAGCAGTTCCGCCGCTACTACGAAGAGGCCAACCGGCGCCCCGGCAAGACCGGCGAAAACCTGCTGCAGCTGCTCGAGCGGCGGCTGGACAACGTGGTCTACCGAGCCGGGTTCGCGCACAGCCGCGACATGGCCCGCCAGCTGGTCAAGCACGGCCACTTCGTCGTCAACGGCCACAAGGTCGACATCCCGTCGTTCCTGGTGAGCGAGAACGACATCGTCGAGGTCCGACCGAGCTCGGTCGAGCTGACCCCGTTCGTGATCGCGCGGGCCGAGGCCGGCGAGCGCACGGTGCCGGCGTGGATCGAGGTCATCTCCAACCGGATGCGGATCCTGGTCCACTCGCT
>CAYNDD010000100.1:0-10862 GCA_964395425.1 uncultured Frankiaceae bacterium | reverse complement strand
AGACCGAGCAAGGGGCAGACGAGTGACGGGCATCAAGACCACCGGCGAGAAGACCTTGCTGCTCTTTTCCGGTCGGGCACATCCGGCGTTGGCCGACGAGGTTGCCTTCGAGCTCGAGCTCTCGGTCAGCCCGACGATGATCCGCGAGTTCCCGAACGGGGAGATCTACGCCCGCCCGGAGGAGTCGGTGCGCGGCTGCGACGCGTTCGTCATCCAGGCGTTCGGGCCGCCGATCAACAAATGGATCATGGAGCAGCTGATCATGGTCGACGCGCTGAAGCGCGCCTCGGCCAAGCGGATCACCGTGGTCATGCCGTTCTATCCGTACGCACGGCAGGACAAGAAGCACCTCGGCCGCGAGCCGATCTCGGCCCGGCTGATGGCCGATCTTTTCAAGGTGGCCGGCGCAGACCGGTTGATGTCGGTGGACCTGCACACCGCGCAGATCCAGGGGTTCTTCGACGGTCCGGTCGACCACCTGTTCGCCCTGCCGTTGCTCGCCGACTACATCGCCAACCACTACGACCCGGCCAGCTTCACCGTCGTCTCGCCCGACACCGGCCGGGTGCGGATGGCGGAGCGTTGGGCCGACCGACTCGGCGGTGTACCGGTGGCATTCGTCCACAAGACCCGCGATCCGAAGGCGCCCAACCAGGTGGTCGCACACCGGGTCGTCGGCGACGTCGACGGCCGGGCCTGTCTGTTGATCGACGACATGATCGCGACCGGCGGCACCATCACGAAGGCCGCCGACATCCTGCTGGACTCGGGCGCCTCCGACGTCATCGTCGCGGCGACCCACGGGGAGTTCTCGGAGCCGGCGATCGACCGGCTGAAGAACAGCCGGATCAGCGAGGTCGTGGTGACCAACACGCTGCCGACGTCGGACGAGCAGTTCTTCGATCGGCTGACCGTGCTCTCGATCGCCCCGCTGATCGGCCGGGCGATTCGCGAGATCTTCCAGGACGGCTCAGTCACCAGCCTGTTCGACGGCAACGCTTGAGCCTTTCCTTCAGCCGGCCGTACCCAGGACGTAGGCAGAGGTGGCAGACGCCGCTAAACCGGTGAGGGCACCGGCATTGCTCTGCAGCCGGAAGTCGCAGGTCGGCGTCTGGTGATCGAACTGCATGACCGCCTTGATCCGAGGCATCCGCCTGAGGGCGGCTGCAACACCGGCGTACCAGGTGCCGATCGTTGCGCCCGGTGCCGAGGCGTACTCGCCGAGCATCACTGGTTTGTGGCGCATGCCGGGCTGATGCGATAGCCAGCGGTAATAGGGATAGATCGTCCGGTAGGGGCTGTGCCACGGCCAGGCGTGGCATTGGGCAAAGTTGTAGGGGTCGTAGCCCACCCAGTCGACGTAGCGACTGCCGGGATAGCCGGCTTGCAACTGCTTCGCGTGATAGCGGTCGCTGGTCGTAACCCAGACCCAGATCACGTTGTGTACGCCGGCCAACCGGAACACGTCGTGGATGTGGCGGTAGGCCGCGGCGTACTGCGATGGTGTGCCGTGGCCGGCCTGGGAGCGGCTGTCGAACTCGTGGTTGAAGTCGATGAAGATCCGGTGATGGAAGTGCTTCAGCGCACGCGCCTCGGGCCGGATCACCGAGGCGTCCCACTGTCCGCTCGCGATCGACTGGTAGGAGATCTTGGCCCGGGTGCGGTAGTCGACCGCGTTCCAGCTGATGTCGAGGATGCGGTGCCCGGCTGCCAGCCGGCGGTCCGTGCCGTTCGGGAAGGTGACTCCCGGTTGCCAGTCGACGTAGTTCTTCACGATGTCGAAGCGACGGCCGATCGTCTTCTCGACCGCGCCGTAGTCCTGTGACGTCGTGAACAGGCCCCAGAGCACCCCGCAGGCCGGGACGTCGAGTCCGGAGCGCTTGCACCGGTTGTCGAGCACCGGGGTCCGAGCGGTGGGCACGGTGGGGCCGGCATCAACGCGTTCCGGGCTTGGCGTGCCGACCGAGGCTCCGGCCCCGACCAGCGACACGGTGAGAGCAACGGCAGCGGCAACGAGTGCTGCGATCCAACCGTTCGTCCGATGCATGGGCAGGCGGTGATGACGGTTCGGGTTGACGGTCTCGTCCTCTCGTGCTGGTTGGCGGCCCCCGATGGTCTTCCTACGCAACCCCGTTACGTACCGGTCACGTACGGTGAGAGCCCTGAGGTGATGAACCCCTTCATCGCCACCGGCGACTGTGAGAGTAGCCAGTCGCATGCGGCCGAAGGCTCGGCGTCGTACATGATCGCTGCCTTGAGCAGCGGCAAGGCCTGCAGAGCCGGAGCGACGCCGGCGTACCACGCCTGCACCCCTGATCCCGCGAGCGACCCGTACTCGCTCAAGAGCACCGGCTTGCCCTTCATCCCGGATTGGGTCTGTAGCCAGTTGTAGAACGGCGCAAACACCTGCGTCGGGCTGTACCAGTGGCCGTTATGGCAGGTGTAGAAGTTGTACGGGTCGTAGCCGATCCAGTTGACGTAGGACGACCCGGGGTATCCGGCCGCGATCTGACTGGTATGACCCATGAAGCCGGTCGACACCCACACCCAGATCACGTTGGTCACGCCCTGAGCGGCGAACACCTGATGGATGTGCTGGTAGGCGGCGGCGAACTGCGCAGGCGTGCCGTTCTGGGCCTGCGTCTTGTTATCGAACTCGTGGCTGAAGTCGAGGAAGATCTTCTGCTTGAAGGCGATCAACGCCTTCGCCTCGGGGATGATCACTGTCTTGTCATACGTGCCGTTCGCGACCGCCTGGTAGGAGATCCGCGCGTTCGTCGAGTAGTTCACCGCATTCCAGCTGATGTAGAGCGTGCGTTGGCCGTTGGCCACCAGGGCCTTGTCGGCCGCGTCCGGGAACGTGCCGCCGGCCTGCCAGCCGACGTAGTTTTTCACCAGGTCGAACTGTCGGCCCACCTGCGACTCGATCGGCGCGTAGTTCTGGGACTTGGTGAACAGCCCCCAGAGCACGCCACACGACGGCACGTCGAGCGACGATCTCGCACAGGTGTTCCGGACGACGGTCTGCGGGTGGTTGCCCGCCGGTGGTGGGGCGATCGCGCCGCTGGCGGTCGCGGCTCCGGTCGCGGCAACGAGGGTCCCGAGTGCGAGCCCGGCCAGAAGGATGAGTGCGCGCGAGCGCACAAGGCGAAAAGTACGATTCATCAGAAACGCTCCCGTGACAGGTTGTCGAGGCCTGTGCGGCGAGCGCGGGGGACTCATACCTGCCCGACGCCACCTGCTGTATGACCTCCAACCTAACCGGCTCCCAAACCTGGTCCCACCCGGACACGCGGGTTCGCCACGTCCATTCATCTCCCCTACACTTGGCGGCGCAGAAAATCCGACAAAATTCGACAAGGAGTTCGAGTCGTGCCCGAGGTCCGCATGGTCGCCGAGACCCGAACCGAGTTCGGGAAGGGCGGTGCCCGGCGCACCCGGCGCGCTGGCAAGGTGCCCGCCGTGCTCTACGGTCACGGCACCGACCCGCGGCACCTGTCCTTGCCTAGCCGTGAGTTCGAGCACGCGCTGCGCACCGATGGTGCCAACGTCCTGCTCGACCTGCAGCTCGTCGGCGGCAGCGAACTGGCGTTGCCCAAGTCGATCCAGCGCGACCCCATTCGTGGCGCGATCGAGCACGTCGACCTCATCCTGGTACGCCGGGGCGAGCGGATCACAGTCGAGGTCGTCATCCAGGTCAGCGGCGAGGCAGTGGCGGGTGGTCTGCTCGACCAGTCGCTGACCACCCTGTCGGTGACGGCCGAGGCGACCAACATCCCGACCTCGGTCGAGGTATCGATCGAGGGTCTCGAGATCGGCCGATCCGTCCACGCGGGTGACATCGTGCTGCCCGAGGGCGTCGAGCTCGGCGGCGACAGCGACCAGGTGGTCGTCCACATCGTGCCCGCACCGACCGCCGAGGAGCTCGAGGCCGAGGTCGGCGAGGTCGAGCCGACTGAGGCTGCGGAGGTCGCTGAGACCGAGTTGGCGGAGGGCGAGGCCGAGTCTCCGGCACCGGCCGAGGGCGAACCGGCTCAGGACTGACGTCCGGGAGCGTCGCTGCCGTGACCGAGACAGGTCCGTGGCTCGTCCTTGGCCTTGGCAACCCCGGCCCTCAGTACGCCGGCAACCGCCACAACGTGGGGTTCATGGTCCTCGACGTACTCGCCGATCGGGTCGGTGGCCGGTTCAAGAGCCACAAGGCCCGCGGCGAGGTGGTCGAGACGCGGGTCGCCGACCAGCGCGCGGTGCTGGCCAAACCGCGCTCGTACATGAACACCTCAGGTGGTCCGGCCGCTGCACTCCGTGACTTCTTCAAGGCTCCGATCGAGAAGATCGTGGTCGTCCACGACGAGCTCGATCTAGAGTCGGGTGCCTTGCGGCTCAAGCTCGGAGGTGGCGACAACGGCCACAACGGGCTGAAGTCGCTGCGCCAGTCGCTGGGATCCGGAGACTTCTACCGGGTGCGCCTCGGCATCGGCCGGCCGCCGGGACGTCAGGACCCGGCCGACTTCGTGTTACGCGACTTCTCCGCGGCCGAACGCAAGGACCTTGGCGTCCATCTCGAGCGAGCCGCGGATGCGATCGAGACGTTGATCGGAGCAGGGCTGGCCGCCGCCCAAAACGCCTACAACACCTAGCGTCGACCCGTCAGCGACGGCGGTAGGGTTCGGCCATGATCGTCGTGACGACCAATGACCTCCCAGGCTGGCAGATCGATGAGGTGCTCGGTGAGGTCTGGGGCCTCACGGTTCGCTCGCGGAACGCGTTCTCGCAGATGGGCGCCGGCTTGAAGTCGATGTTCGGCGGAGAGCTGAAGGGCATGACCAAGGCGCTCTACGAGAGCCGCAACGAGGTCATGAACCGGATGATCGAAGAGGCCGAGCGCCGCGGGGGAAATGCCGTCCTCGCGATGCGGTTCGACACGTCGGAGATGGGCGACGTCTGGACTGAGATTTGCGCGTACGGGACCGCTGTACGCGCCCACAAGCTCGGCGCCTAGAGGCCCCAGGGCCATCGGGAGGTCAGACTCCCTTGCCCCGCTTGTGCAAGGTTCGCAGGACGCGCTCCGCGGGAACGCCTGCGGCCACGAGCACCGCCAGGTATGCGCGCGGCTCGACCGGGCGCCGGCCGATCGCGCGGCCCGCCCACCGAAGCGCGGTGATGCGGCTCTTGGAGGCCGCGTAGGCGAACGCGATCTGCCCGTATACCCGCGCTGACCCCTTGTGGGACGCCCTGACATCCGGATGGCGTTCGAGCATCCAGGTTCGCGAGGCGATCTTGGTCTCCCAGTCCCGGGAGAAGTAAGACCGCGCCGACCAGTAGACGCGAACCAGCGGCTCGTCGACGTGCACGATCGGGCTGCGCGCGGACGCTCGGAGCAGGAGGTCCCAGTCCTCGTTCTGGCTGCCCGGCGCGTCCTCGGCGATCAGGCCGATCCCGTCGGTCAGCGCCCTACGGCGGATCAAGAACGTCGAGGAGTGCAGCATCGACATGCGACTCGGCAGCAGGTCCGCGTGGGTGATCACGTCCTTGCTGGCCAGCCGTACGGACCGGGTGTCCTCGAAGTCAACCTCGATCGAGCAGCTGGCAAACTCTGCGTCAGCGTCCTCGTCCAACCGCGCGACCTGGCGTGCGAGTTTCCCGGGCAGCCATTCGTCGTCGTCGTCGCAGAAGGCGACGAGATCAGTTGTCGCAAGCAGGATGCCGGTGTTGCGTGCGCCGGAAAGGCCGGGCGTACGGGAGTTGCTCACCACCCGGATCCGCGGATCCTCGGGCAGTCGGGCGACCGCGTTGTCGCGATCGTCCTGGTCGACGACGATGAGGACCTCGAGATTGCCGGCGTACTCCTGGTCGAGGACCGCGCGGACCGCGCGGGCCAGCAGGGCCGGGCGGTTGCGGGTCGGGATGATCACGCACACGCTCGAGGGGTGCGTGATCATCGGGTGATGGCTCCCGCCCGGACGGGATAACCGAAGTGGTGCAGCAGCGGGAGCGATAGTGCGGTGACCGTCGCGCGGGTCCGACAGTCGGTTTCGGTCTGCCAGGTCTGGTCCGCCACTACCCGTACGTCGCCGGTGCGGAACCGCATCGGGTTTCCCGACACCGTGTGCGAAGCGGTGAGGTGGGCCACCTTGTCCGCGGAGACCGGGAGCGCGACATCAGCGGGCAGGCCGGCGAGGTCGGCGATTCGGCGCAGCTCCCGGGCCGGGTCGGTCACGACGTCCTCATGCCGCACGGTCACCATCGGGACGCCGAATCGACGCAGTCCGGTCAGGGAGGCGTTGTGGCCCAACCAGAGTGCAGCCGTCCGTGCCGGTGGGTAGCGCCGCATGGTCGGCGCGCCATGCTCGCCGGCGTCGGGACGCTCGATGACTTTGGCCCATGAGTACGCGACCGCACGTGGATCCCGCACCGTGCGGATCAGCCGAAGGTCGATGTCGCCTCGCCCGGCGAGGGCGAAGGCGAGCGACGGGTGCTTGCTGGAGTCGACGACCACCGGGCACCCGCTGACCGTTCGGATCGCGTCGTAGACCGCGGCGTAGTTGTCGGTGTAGTGGCGGAGCTCGGCGGCGAAGCGCGGGCGCAGCCCATCCATGAGCATCGCCGGGATCCGGCGACTGCGATCAAGCTCGCGGCGAGTCCGTTCGATTCGTTCGGCGGGCACTTTGCCCCAGCCGCCGAACGCCTCATCGCCGACCGCGGCCCAGAAATCGCAGCGGCTGAACGGCTCACCGCAGCCGCATGCCTCGTCGAGCTGGATCCCCCGGTGCCACAGGTGCACGATCTCGCCGGCCGGGCACACCCCGTCGAGCTCACCGACCATCCGTTCGAGGAGGGTGCTTCCGCTTCGACCGAGGCCAGCGAGATAGAGGACCGCGTTCGGCACACCTAGCTCCGAGGCTGGCTAACAGTCTCGGAGTGCTGGCGGGGGCGAGGGATGACGGTCTGCGGTCGAGCCATGGACAGTCGCGAGGTCGAGCGCGACGTACGGAGAGTCAGCGGGGCCGGCGAGTCCGCGTTGCGCACCCCCCGGGTCGCCGCCTCCTCGATCGTCTCGGTGGTCAGCGCCTCAGCGTCGACCGGCAATGCCAGGCCCAGGCCGCCCAACCGGCGCGCGATCTGCTCCTGGTGGTCGTCGACGTGCTCGCCGTGCTCGATCTGCCGGGGCACGAGGATTGGCGACTTCCCGACGCTCATCGCTTGCAACGCCGAGCCGACGCCCGCGTGGCAGACGACGACGTGGGCCTCGCTCATCAGCTCGGTCATCTCGTCGTGGCTGAGGAACTCCTCGATCCGGGCGGCCCGCATTCCGGCGATCGGTGGGGTGTGGCCGAGCTGCCAGACCACCTCGGCGTCCTCCGGGAGCACCGCGTTGAGGTGCTTCACCAATCGGGTCATGGGGTGGTGCATGCTGCCGACGGTCACGAGAATGCGAAGCGGACCGGTCGGTCGCTCGACCGCGCAGCCGGTGTAGCCGTCGAACACCGAGCCGGCGTACGTCCACTTCGAGTCCGCCCAGTCGGTCGACTGGGTGTAGCAGCGCACCCGCGGCATCGCGGCCGCGACCTGACCGGTGATCGACGGGCCGTCGACGCGGGCCGCGCTCTCGATGTAGTGCCCGGAGGCGCGATAGATCCGCGCCGCGACGAAGAAGGGGATCGCGACGCTTGCGCCTGTGCTGACGACGACGTCGACCTTCTCCTGCCGCACGATCCGGCGGGCAACGCCGAGCAGCGACATCGTCTCCCGGAGCTGCCTGGGCTGGATGTCGGGAATCCAGTGGACGTCGTGACCGGCGAGCAGCGCCTTGCTCTGCGGGCTCTCGGCGGCTGCCCAGACGACCTCGTCGATGCCCGCGATCCGGCGCGACCAGGACTCGAGTTGCACCATGTGGCCGCCTGTCGAAGCAACCAATAGCGCACGCATAAGTCGAACATAGCGCCCGGTTGATTGGGCCGTTCGGGGAATGCCTAGATATCACCCGAATGCCGTATCAAGAATCGGTCATACTCGGTGCGGTCCTGCCGCGGGTGACCGGTGGACCTGATTGTAGCCGGCCGGGAGCCCGCGGATCTCGAGCCGATCGGGACGATTGGTGTCGGCGGTCGCCGGACTCCGAGTGAGGATGTGGAAGGCAGTTGTCCAGCCCGACGACCCAGGCCGCGGCGGCTTCGCCGACTGCCGCGCACGGCGTCGCGCGCGGCAGCGCGCTGAACGTCCTCGGGGCAGCGGCGACCGCCGTGCTGAGTTTCGTGGTCGTCGCGGTGGTCACGCGAGGAATGACCCGTACCGACGCCGGCGTCGTCTTCACTGCCACCTCGCTGTTCGTCCTGGTCGAAGCCCTTGCCCGCCTCGGCGCGGACGTCGGCGTCGTCCATCACCTGGCCGGTGCGGTGGCGCGCGGACGCGATCGCGCCGCGAGCAGCGTCCTGGTTGCCTCGCTCCTGCCGGTCGCCCTCGGCGGCACCCTCGCCGGGATCGTGCTGCTGGCAGTGGCGGGCCCGCTCCAACCGCTCGTCGTCGGCCATCACGGCATCCGGCACGGCCTGCTCATCGTTGTGGTCCTCGCAGTGTGCATGCCGATCGCCGCCACCTACGACGTCATGACCGCTGCGACCCGAGCGCTCGGGTCGACCCGGCCCACCTTCGTGGTCGAGCGGTTGCTGCGTCCGATCGTGCAGCTCGCCGCGGTCGGTGTGACCGTCGGGCTGCACGAGGGTCCGGTGGCCGTGGTGGCCGCGTGGACCCTGCCCTACGTCGCGTCGGCAGCGGTCATGGCGGCCTGGCTGCGGCGACTGATGCACCGGGCCGGCCTCCCGCTGTGGTCGAGCGAGTGGGCCAGTGTGATGCGACCGGTCTGGGCCTTCACCGGCCCCCGGGCGGCGGCCAGCGTGCTGCAGATGGCGTTGCAGCGCCTGGACATCGTGCTGGTCAGCGCGCTGCTCGGCTTGCCCGCCGCCGCGGTCTACACCGGGGCCACCCGCTTCGTCGTGGTCGGGCAGCTCGGCAACCAGGCGGTCGCCTACTCCGTCCAGCCGCAGCTGCGTCGCCTGCTGGTCCGCGACGAGCGGGCCGATGCCTTCCACCTGTTCCAGACCTCGACGACCTGGATCGTTGCTTTGACCTGGCCGCTGTACCTGACTGTCATCTCGATGGCACCGCTGCTGCTTCGGATCTTCGGCGCGCACTACGGCAGTGGCGAAACTGCGGCCATCACCGTGACTGCGGCGATGTTGGTCGCGTCGGCCTGCGGGCTGGTCGATATCGCCTTGCTCACGGCGGGGAAGTCGGTGTGGAACCTCGCGAACGTCGCGCTCGGCCTGACCGTCAATGTCACGATCGATCTGATCCTGATTCGCCGGATCGGCATCGAGGGAGCTGCAGTGGGCTGGGCGGCGGCAATCCTGTTGTGCAACCTGGTCCCGCTCTGGCAGATCCACCGACGGGTGGGGCTGCACCCGGTGAGCCGGACCTGGCTGCTGACCATCGTGGTCGCGCTGCTGGCGTTCCTGGGGCTGCCCGAGCTCGGCGGTGTGCTGCACCCGGGCCATTTCATCGGCGCGCTCGCCGGTCTGGTGCTCGGATCGGCCCTCTACGTGGCGGTGCTCTGGCGGTCTCGCCGTGCGTTGGCGCTCGATCAGCTTCTGGTCCGACGCGGGCGTGGTCGGGCGGCCGTGGCCTAGGGACTCCTCACGGCAGTGGGTTTGGACGGGTTGAACCATGGGTCGGACGCGACCTGCCGCAATGCCTCGGCAGCTGGCGAACCCGGCCCGATCGCATAGTCCCGGTTCGACGAGTGCCCGACCGGGTTGTAGTCGAAGTAGACGGCCGCCTTGATCTGTGGCGTCTTGCGGATGAATTCAGCGGCGTTGGTGATCCACTGTGCGCGGACGTCCGATGGGTAGCTTTCCGGTACGCCGATCTCGCCGAGCATCAAGGGCTTGCCCTGGCTTCGGGCCCAGGCGAGGAAGGAACTGATCTCATGCGACAGCTGTTCCTCCGGCCCAACGGGGTCGGGGTAGGCATCGGCGCAGATCCAGTCGACCTCGGCCGCCCCGGGGTAGTACTGCTGCGCCGTACCGCGCTCGAACCCGGTCGCGGTGGGGCACCAGACCCAGGAGGCGTTCGTGACGCCGGCCGCAGCGAAGATCTGACGGGTGTGATCCCAGGCTGCGATGAACGTGGCCGGACCGTGCACAACCGAGGCGAGGTTCGGCCGGTCCATCTCCCAGCGCAGCTCGAGGAAGACCGGAGCGCGCAACGAGGCCACCTCGGCGGCCACGTCCCGGATCTCGGCATCATCGGCCCCGCTGGCCATGGTGGCCAGGTCGGTGCCCGTCCAGGAGATCAGAAGCATCTGCCCGGCCTTGACCGTCGCCAGTTGGCTGTCGGTCGGAAACGGCTTCGCCCACTGGAGGTAGCTGTGCACGATCGCGATCGGATGGCAGATCGCGACCTCCAGCTCGGCGGTGGACGCGATGTACTGCTCCTGGGTAAAGACCGTGCCGTTCAGGGCGAAGGCGCCGAGGTAGGCGCCATGGGCGGGGACCACCGGCGGCCCGGCCGCGATCGACCGAGCTGAAGCGGGCTTCGGTACGGCGGCCCGGCACTGGGCCGTGCTCGGTCCGCTCGGTTCGCTCGAGCCGCAGGCGACCGCGCCGGCGGCGGTCAAGACGAGGGCCGCGACGGCCCGGCTCCAGCCTCGACCGCTCAGGCCCGCCAACTCGGAACCCAGCCCAGCCATTCGGCCAGCTCGTCGTCCCACGGGCGGAAGTGAGCCTCGAGCTGGTGGCGGATCGGCTCGGCCATCGGCGACCTGGGCCGGGCATTGTGTCGCTCGAAGACCGGGTCGCCGGCAA
>CAYNDD010000099.1:0-10888 GCA_964395425.1 uncultured Frankiaceae bacterium | reverse complement strand
TGGAGCAGGGTCCAGCTGTCGTGGGCGTAGTAGGTCTCGTCGAAGACCAGGCTGTTGCGGGAGCTCAGGGTGTGCCCGCCAGGGCGGGTGATCCGCCAGAACCGGGTGATGCCGGCCAGGACCGTCACGGCGAGCGGGAGCAGCCAGCCGCGCAGCCGGTCGGCCGGCATCGGGCGGATCAGCTTCGCCTTGATCCGGTCGAGCGCCTCCGCGGTCGACAAAGACGGTGCCGGGGCAGCCTCCTCGACCTGCGGCGCCGTCGGCATGGCGCTCATCGTACGAACCCGTGGCCCAGCCGTGCGGTGATCCCGCCTGCCCTGGCGTTTCGGCCCGCCGAGCGCACGGGTGACGGCGGGTTTAATGAGGCGTGCCCCTCCTGATCGCCGCCACACCGATCGGTGCGGCCGGCGACGCCTCGGCGCGACTGCGGGAGGCGCTGGCGACCGCTGACGTGGTGGCCGCTGAGGACACCCGCCGCGTCCAGCGGCTCGCGGCGGCCCTGGGCATCACGATCCGGGGGCGGGTCGTCGCGCTCTTCGACGCGGTCGAGCAGGGCCGGTCGGCCGCACTGCTCGACGAGGTCGAGGCCGGCCGCACCGTGCTGTTGGTCTCCGATGCCGGTACGCCGCTGGTGTCGGACCCGGGCCACGTGCTGGTCACCGAGGCGGTCGCTCGTGGCCTGCCGCTGACCGTCCTGCCGGGGCCGTCCGCGGTTACCGCGGCGATCGCGATCGCCGGGATCCCTGCGGACCGGTTCTGTTTCGAGGGGTTCCTGCCCCGGCGAGCAGGTGAGCGGCGTACCCGGTTGAGCGAGCTGGCCCACGACCCCCGCGCCTTGGTGGCGTTCGAGTCGCCGCGCCGCTTGCCCGCGTCCCTCGCCGACCTGGCGTCGGTGTTCGGCACGGACCGCCGGGCGGCAGTGTGCCGGGAGCTGACCAAGACCTACGAGGAGGTGCGTCGTGGCACGCTCGGCGAGCTGGCCGAGTGGGCGACGGCGACCGAGATCCGGGGCGAGATCACGATCGTGATTGCCGGTGCCGATCGCGTCGCTCCGGACGTGGCGGCCGGCACGCTGCGCGACGAGGTGGCCGCACAGGTCGCCGGCGGCTCGTCGCGGCGCGACGCGGTCGATGCGGTCGCGGGTCGGCACGGGCTGTCCCGCCGGCAGGTCTACGACGCCGTACTCGGCGGTGGCGCCACGACGACGTCCGATCCGACGCCCGCCGAAAGAAGTGGCCCTCGCCCGTAGGCTGGCCACATGCCCCGGCACATTCTGGCGGCGGTCGCCTGGCCGTATGCCAACGGTCCACGCCACATCGGTCATGTGGCCGGCTTCGGCGTGCCGTCCGACGTCTTCTCGCGCTATCACCGGCTGGCCGGCAACCGGGTGCTGATGGTGAGCGGGACCGACGAGCACGGCACCCCGATCCTGGTCCAGGCCGATCACGAGGGCGTTGAGCCGCGGGTGCTCGCCGACCGCTACAACCGGGTGATCGCCGAGGACCTGCGGCAGCTCGGGCTTTCGTACGACCTGTTCACCCGTACGACGACCCGCAACCACTACGCGGTCGTGCAGGAGATGTTCAAAGGCCTGTATCGCAACGGCTACATGATCGAGCAGACCACCCGTGGCGCGATCTCGCCGTCGACCGGACGAACGCTGCCCGACCGCTATATCGAGGGCACCTGCCCGATCTGCGGCTATGACAGCGCCCGCGGCGACCAGTGCGACAACTGCGGCAACCAGCTCGACGCGGACCAGCTGATCAACCCGCACTCGCGGATCAACGGGGAGGTCCCGGTCTTCGTCGAGACCGAGCAGTTCTTCCTCGACCTGCCGGCCCTCGCCGATGCACTCGGCTCGTGGCTGCAGGCCCGGACCGACTGGCGGCCCAACGTCCTGAAGTTCTCGATGAACCTGATCGCCGATCTGAAGCCGCGGGCGATGACGCGCGACATCGACTGGGGCGTGCCGATCCCGTTGCCGGGCTGGGAGGACAACCCCAACAAGCGGCTCTACGTCTGGTTCGACGCGGTCATCGGCTATCTGTCGGCGTCGGTCGAGTGGGCCAGGCGGAGCGGCGACGCCGACGCCTGGCGGGCGTGGTGGACCGATCCGAGCGCCGAGTCGTACTACTTCATGGGCAAGGACAACGTCACCTTCCACGCCCAGATCTGGCCGGCCGAGCTGCTCGGTTACGACGGGCTGGGCGCTAAGGGCGGCAGCCCCGGGGAGTTGGGCGAGCTGCAGCTGCCGAGCGAGGTCGTGTCGAGTGAGTTCCTGACGATGGAGGGCCGGAAGTTCTCCTCCAGCCGCAACGTCGTCATCTACGTTCGCGACTTCCTCGCGCGCTACTCCCCCGACACATTGCGTTACTACCTGACGGCGGCCGGCCCGGAGACCAACGACACCGACTTCACCTGGTCGGAGTTTGTCCGCCGAAACAACGACGAGCTCGTCGCGGCCTGGGGCAACCTGGTCAACCGCACCCTGTCGTTCACCGCGAAGAACCTCGGCTCGGTGCCCGCTGCGGGCGAGCTGACCGATGTCGACCGGGAGTTGCTCGCCGCGACCCGCGGTGCGTTTGCGACCGTCGGCGCGGACATCGAGCGGTCGCGGATGAGGTCCGCGTTGGGCGAGTCGATGCGGGTCGTGACCGAGACCAACAAGTACCTCTCCGAGCAGGCGCCGTGGAAGCTGCGGGAGTCCGACCCGGCGCGGATGGGGACGATCCTGCACGTCGCGCTGCAAGCGGTGAGCGACTGTACGACGATGCTGTCGCCGTTCATGCCGCACTCCTCTCAACAGGTGCACGAGCTGCTCGGCCGCGACGGGGTCCTTGCGCCGCAGCCGGAGCTGCGCGAGGTGGACGACCTCGATGGCGGCCCGGCGTACCCGATCCTGGCCGGTGACTATGCCTCCGACGTCGGGTGGGAGTCGGTCGACATCCGGCCGGGCACCCCGATCGCCCCGCCGACGCCATTGTTCGCGAAGCTCGATCAGTCAGTGGTCGAGGAGGAGCTGGAACGGATGAGCGGGACGTGAGCCGGGCCGCGCACCGCGCGGGCGACCCGCCACCCGCGCCACCGCCGCTCGCGATCCCGGCGCTCGACAGCCACTGTCACCTCGATCTGATGGATGCCGAGGTGGCGGACACGATGGCGGCCGCGCACGCGGTCGGGATCGACCGGGTCGTGCAGGTCGGCGTCGACGTCGAGACGTCCCGGGCGAGCGCGGTGCTTGCCGCCTCGCGGGCCGACGTCTGGGCCGCGGTGGCGGTGCATCCGAACGAAGCGCACGCCGCGACCGACGCGGACTGGGAGGCAATTGCCGAGCTGGCGGCGCAGCCGCGGGTGGTGGCGGTCGGGGAGACCGGCCTCGACCACTTCCGGACCGACGAGACCGGCTGGCCGGCGCAGGAGGAGTCGTTCCGGCGGCACATCGCGATCGCAAAGCAGAGCGGCAAGGCGGTGATGATCCACGACCGCGACGCGCATGAGGACGTGCTGCGCGTATTGGCCGGTGAAGGGCCGCCGGAGCAGGTGATCTTCCACTGCTTCTCCGGTGACGCGGCCTTCGCGCGCAAGTGCGTCGAGGCGGGCTATGTCCTGTCCTTCGCCGGCAATCTGACCTTCAAGAACGCGCAGCCGCTCCGAGACGCGGTCGCGGTGACGCCGATGGACCAGTTCCTGGTCGAGACCGACGCGCCGTTCCTCACCCCGATGCCCTATCGCGGCCAGCCCAACTCGCCGTACCTCGTGCCGTTGACCGTGCGCGCGATCGCCGACCTCAAAGGGGTGTCCGAGGACGTCGTCGCGGCGGCGGTGACGGCCACCGCGGCCCGGGTGTTCGGCTGGGCGTGAGCGCCACCGCCGACGACGGGCTGCTCGGTCCGACCGACGTACGACGTCAGGTTGCCGCGCTCGGGCTGCGCCCGACGAAATCACTCGGCCAGAACTTCGTGGTCGACCCCAACACCGTCCGGCGGATCGTCCGGACCGCAGCGCTTCGCCCCGATGACGTCGTGCTCGAGGTCGGGCCGGGCCTCGGGTCGCTGACACTGGGGTTGCTGCCGGTGGTGTCCCGGGTGGTCGCGGTCGAGATCGATCCGAGCCTCGCCGGGGCGCTGCGCGCGACCGTGACGCTGAGGCTGCCGTCGGTGGTCGACCGGCTCGAGGTGGTCACCGCGGACGCGCTCGGCCTCGACCGGGTTCCGGGTCCGGCGCCGACCGCGCTTGTCGCGAACCTGCCGTACAACGTCTCGGTGCCCGTGTTACTCCACCTGCTGGCCGCGTTCCCGAGCGTGCAACGTGGTCTGGTGATGGTGCAGGCCGAGGTCGCTAACCGGCTGACCGCAGCTCCTGGCTCGCGGATCTACGGCGTGCCCTCGGCGAAGGCGGCCTGGTGGGCGACGCTGCGGCGGGCCGGAGCGGTGCCGCGGACGGTCTTCTGGCCGGTGCCCAACGTCGACTCCGGGCTGGTCGGCTTCACCCGCCGGGAGCCGCCGGAGACCTCCGCGTCGCGAGAAGCAGTGTTCGCAGTGGTCGACGCGGCCTTTGCGCAGCGGCGTAAGACGCTGCGAGCTGCGCTGGCCGGGTGGGCCGGGTCGCCGGCCGAGGCCGAGGCCGTGCTGCGCCGGGCCGGGGTGGATCCCCGAACCCGCGGCGAACAGCTCGCCATCACCGATTTCGCCCGGATCGCCTCCGCCGCCCCCTAGCCAAGCAATGTCACATCACATGGGTGTTTGCGGGGGTGGTGTCACATTGCCCCCACGAAGTGCGGGGCAATGTGACATTGCTTGGGCAACTGCGACCAGGTTGCGACCGGCGGAGTGAATGCTGGCGGTCGAATCCGACCTGGAGGTAGTTCGTGGCCACCACTCGTTTGTCCGCTCTGCCGATGCTCCTGATCGCGGGCGGTGGGCTCGTCGTCGGCTTGGCCGCGCCGGCTGCCGCGCACGAGGCGGCTGGGTTGATCAATGGCAAGTCGATCGCGGTTCACTCGATCCCGGGGGATCGGCTCAAGGCGAACACGCTCACGGGGAAGCAGATTGATGAAGCGAGCCTGGGCCCCGTTCGGCGAGCGACGACAGCAACCAAGCTGCCGCCGTTGAAGTGGCACCTGATCACCCACTTCGTCGCGGGCGATGGCTGGGAGAACGCGGGCAAGGGCTTGCTGCCCGCGGCCTACGCGGTTGACGGGGAAGGCTTTGTGCATCTGCGGGGAGCGTTGAAGAACACCAACGGGTCGGTCTACGACACCGAGGCGTTCACCTTGCCGGCCAGCGTGCTGTCGCCTTCGGTGAGCGTCAACTTGCCGTTCGCTGACGGAACGAGCGGTTACACCGGCACCTTGTTCGTCGACGGCGGCGTGATCAGCCCGGAGGAGCCGTACCAGGTGACCGGGCCGGATACGGCCGCAGCCGTCGAAACGGACCTTGACGGCCTGGTGTTTCCCGGCCACTGACATTGCTCGGACCGGGCTCGGGGGGCGGCGCCGTACGATCGAGGCGTGAGGTGGCTCCGGTGAGTGTCACCGTGCGAGTCCCGGCAAAGGTCAACCTGCATCTCGGGGTCGGACCGCTGCGCCCGGACGGCAAGCACCAGCTGCACACCGTCTACCAAGCGGTCAGCCTGTACGACGAGGTCGTGCTCGAACCGAGCACAGACGGATCGCTCACGGTTTCGATCGTGGGCGAGCACGTCGAGGGCGTCCCCGGCGGCGACGACAACCTCGCGGTCCAGGCGGTCCGGGCCGTTGCCGCCCTGGCCGGAGTCGAACCGGCGGTCCACGTCACGTTGCGGAAGGGCATTCCGGTCGGCGGCGGCCTCGCCGGCGGCAGCGCCGATGCCGCGGCCGCGCTGGTGGCAGCAGACGCACTCTGGCGGTGCGACCTCGATCGGTCGGCCCTCGAGGGGCTGGCGGCCGGCCTCGGCAGCGATGTCGCGTTCCTGCTTCATGGCGGGACGGCGCTCGGCACCGGGCACGGCGAGATCGTGTCGCCGGTGCTGAGTCGGGGCGACTGGCATTGGGTGCTCGCGGTCGCCGAGACCGGCCTGTCGACGCCCGCGGTCTACGCCGAGCTCGATCGCCAGCGCGGCGTCGATGCGACGACCCCCGCGTCGGTGTCCGACGGCGTGCTCGCCGCATTGCGGTCCGGCGACGTGGTCGCGCTCGGCCACGCGCTGCGCAACGACCTCCAGGCGCCCGCCCTGCACCTGCGACCCAACCTGGCCCGGGTGCTCGCCGCCGGCCAGGAGCTCGGCGCGGTTGGCGGCGTCGTCTCGGGCTCTGGCCCTACCGTCGCGCTGCTCGCGGCGAGCGCAGGGGAGTCGATTCGGATCGCTTCGGCCCTTGCCGGGTACGACGTCTGCCGGACCGTGCGCCGGGCGAGCGGGCCGGTGGCCGGCGCGCGCATCGTCGCGGCCTAAGCGCCGAGCCGAAGTAGACCGCGCCGATGGCCAACCTGATCAACCTCGAGTCGGTGGGCAAGGCGTTCGGCCCGACTGAGGTGCTCGCCGGCGTG
The DNA here is from genome assembly GCA_964395425.1 of uncultured Frankiaceae bacterium. Lineage (GTDB taxonomy): Bacteria > Actinomycetota > Actinomycetes > JAFAQI01 > JAFAQI01 > DATAUK01. The sequence goes on along the minus strand of CAYNDD010000099.1, from coordinate 4,361 downwards.
TCGCTGGGAGTGGCTGACGGCGACCGGATCGGGGTGGTCGGACGCAACGGCGGCGGCAAGTCGACGCTGCTCGCGGTGCTGGCCGGCGACGAGCCGGTCGATGCCGGCCGGGTCTCGCACGCGGGCGGCCTTGAGGTCGGACGACTGGCGCAGCACGATCAGCTGGCGCCGGATCGCGCCGTGATCGAGGCCGTCGTCGGCGACCGGGTGGAGCACGAGTGGGCCGCCGACGCCAGGGTGCGCGGCGTGCTCGACGGGCTGCTGTCCGGGATCGCCCCCGAGGCCGAGATCGGGACCCTGTCCGGCGGCGAACGCCGCCGGGTCGCTCTGGCCGCCCTGCTCGTCGCGGATCCGGACCTGCTGCTGCTCGACGAGCCGACCAACCACCTCGACATCGAGGCGGTCGACTGGCTGGCCGGCCGGTTGCGCGACCGTCGCGGCGCGCTCGTCGTCGTGACCCACGACCGGTGGTTCCTCGATGCGGTCTGCGACCAGACCTGGGAGGTGAGCGACGGCACGGTCCACCAGTACGACGGCGGCTATGCGGCGTACGTGCTCGCGCGGGCCGAGCGGGCGCGACAAGCAGCGCAGGGCGAGGAGCGCCGCCGCAACCTGCTGCGCAAGGAGCTCGCCTGGCTGCGGCGCGGCCCGCCGGCCCGGACCTCGAAGCCGAAGTTCCGGATCGACGCCGCGAACGCCCTCATCGCCGACGAGCCGCCACCGCGCAATCGGGTCGAGCTGGCTCGATTTGCCACCTCACGGCTCGGCAAGGACGTCTACGACGTCGAAGACGTGACGGTTGCGTTCGGTGACCGCACGCTGCTGCGCGACGTGACCTGGCGGCTCGGACCCGGCGACCGGATCGGGCTGCTCGGCCCGAACGGTGCGGGGAAGACCACGCTGCTGCGAGTGCTGACCGGGGAGGTCAGACCGACGCAGGGTCGGGTGCGCACGGGCAAGACCGTCGTGGCGGCGTACCTGTCTCAGCAGGTGGTCGAGCTGGACCCGTCCCGCCGGGTGCTGCAGGCGGTGGAGGACGTCGCGCAGCGCGTGACGCTCGGCGGCGGACGCGAGCAGACCGCCGGACAGTTGCTGGAGCTGCTGGGCTTTCCGGGCGATCGACAGTGGACGCCGGTGGGCGACCTGTCGGGCGGCGAGCGCCGCCGGGTGCAGCTGCTGCGGCTGCTGATGGCGGCGCCGAACGTCCTGCTGCTCGACGAGCCGACGAACGACCTCGACGTCGAGACGCTGGCTCAGGTCGAGGACCTGCTGGACGGTTGGGCGGGAACCGTCGTGGTGGTGAGCCACGATCGCTGGTTCCTCGAACGGGTCTGCGACGTGATGTGGGCGCTGCCGGGCGACGGCACGTTGCGGCACCTTCCGGGCGGCGTCGACGACTACCTGGCGCTGCGTCGTCTGGCGCGCGAGTCGGCGGTGGCCGGCGGACGGCCGACCGGTGCAGCGGGCGGTGGCGACAGCCGGACCGCGCGGCGCGAGCTGGCCCGGATCGAGCGGCGGCTGGATCGAATCGCCGCACTCGAGCAGAAGCTGCACGATCAGCTCGCGGAGCACGCGACTGATCACGAGCGGGTGCTGGCGCTCGACACCGACCTGCGCGAGCTGGCGACCGAGAAGGCGAGCCTCGAAGAGCGCTGGCTCGAGCTCGCCGACAGGACGAGCTGACTCAGACCGCCGGCGCGAGCTTCCCGGCGACCCGTTCGGCGGAGGGCCATCGCACGTCGTAGGCGAGGTGTAGCTTTTCGAACGCCCAGATGACCCGCGCGGTCGAGTCGAGCTGCCCTCGGAGCACGCCGTGGCGGGCGGCGGTCGGGTCGGCGTGGTGCAGGTTGTGCCAGGACTCACCCATCGACGGGACCGCGAGCCACCACACGTTGCCGGAGCGGTCGCGGGTGCTGAACGGTCGCTTGCCGATGGTGTGGCAGATCGAGTTGATCGACCAGGTGACGTGGTGCAGCACCGCGACCCGGACCAGGCTGCCCCAGAAGAATGCGGTCGCCGCGCCTTGCCAGCGACCGCCGGACCAGGCGAAGCCGAGCAGCGCGGGCAGCAACAGGCTGGTGGCGCTCAGCCACGGGAAGGCCTTCGACACCCGCACGATCGCGCGGTCGGCGAGCAGGTCGGGCGCGAACCGCTGGTGGTTCGTCTGCTCGACATCGAACATCCAGCCGATGTGGGCGTGCCAGAGGCCCTTCATCAGCGCGCGCATGTTCTCGCCGTAGCGCCACGGGGAGTGCGGATCGCCGTCCCGGTCGCTGTAGGCGTGATGTCGGCGGTGGTCGGCGACCCAGCGGATGACGGGTCCTTCGATCGCCAGGCTGCCGGCGACTGCCAGTGCGACCCGCAGCGCCTTCTTCGCCTTGAACGCGCCGTGGGTGAAGTAGCGGTGGAACCCGACGGTGATGCCGTGCCCGCTGATCGCGTACATCGTGAGTGCGATCACGATGTCGTGCCAGCCGAGGCCCCAGCCCCAGGCCACCGGTACGGCGGCAACGACGGCGGCCAACGGTACGGCGATCAGGATCAGCAGGACGACCTGCTCGGCCCGGGCGCCGCGCGGTGAGCGGGTCATCGTCGTCGCCGACGCCGCTCGCCGGCTCAGCGAGATCTCCTCGGACCGGATCGCCGTTTGCGTCATCGCATCTCCCATCGCCGCCCTGTCACGATGGTCGCACGTGCACCTGTGGACGGACTCCGGAGATCGTCATACCCGGCATCGAGGATTGATCGATGATCATCAACGACCGAGACCGCCGCAGGATCGGCCGCGCTCGCTTGCTGCGACGGGCCGGCCACACGTACGACGAGATCCGCGCCCTGATCGGCCCGGTCGGCAACGACCAACTCTCGAGCTGGTTCAAAGGCATCCCCCGCCCACCCGAGACCAGGCGGACCCACCGCCTCCCGGAGACTCGATTGAAGTGCCGGCAGTTGCGGGCCCAAGGCCTGACCTACGACGAGATCGCCGCCATCACCGGTGCGAGCAAAGGCTCGATCAGCCTATGGGTGCGTGATGTTCGCTTGCCCGCGCGACTGCAGGACCAGCGGACCGCTCGGCAGGCCTTGGGACGTGTTCGTGTCGGTCAAGCGCTGCACGAGGTGGCCGAGCGCCGCCGGATGGCCCGAGTTGATCATGGTCGGAGGTCGGTCGGGGCCCTCAATGATCGAGAGCTCTTCCTGGTCGGGGTCGCGCTGTATTGGGCGGAAGGCAGCAAGTCCAAGCCGTGGCGCCGAGCGCGCCGCGTCAAGATCATCAACAGCGACCCTACGGTGCTTCGGACCTTTCTTGCCTGGCTTGACCTCATCGGAGTGCCAGAAGCGGCTCGCAGCTATCGCCTGAGCATCCACGTCACGGTCGGCGCCGGGCAACACGAGTTGTGGTGGGCACGCGAGTTGGGCCTGTCCCCCGATCGCTTTCGGTCGGTGACTCTGAAGCGGCACAACCCACAGCCCGGCCGTTACAACCTTGGTGCCGACTACCATGGTTGTTTGGTCATCGATGTGGCGAAGTCGACTGGGTTGTATGACGCGATCGACGGTTGGTGGCAGGCAATCCATGACTCCAGCCGAGCCGCCGGCTGCACCCAATCCCTAGGCTGCAGCGAGGTCCTTCCCGGATCGTCTAACGGCAGGACGCGAAGTTTTGGTCTTCGTCATGGAGGTTCGATTCCTTCTCCGGGAGCAGTCAGCACGCAGGCCGGTTCGGGCTCGGCCCACGTCGGATCACTGCCGTGGCAGCCGACGCGATGGTGGGAGTCGATCGACGGCTCGTGAGGCTCGGCGAATTGCCGGCTAGGCGTGCCGGACGATCGACACGCTGTCCATGACAGTCGGGCTCGCGATGCCGGTGACGGCACCGGCCGTCTGCGGCGGCTTGAGGGCCCGAATATGCATCGTGGTCGTGTGCTGAGCACCGCTCGGGGCTGTGACGTCGACGACCAGGCAGCTGTAGGCAGCCTGCCGAAAGGCCGAGAACCCCTTTGTCTCGTCAGTCACCTGCTCGGGGCGCCCGCTGCCGCCCTGTGCGGTGTCGCCGCCGGTCCATCGCCAAATCTTTGGTGCGGTTGAGTTTCCGGCGTCGCCCGCGCCGCTCTTCCCATACCAGGTCGTGTACAGACCCTTGCCGCCACCGCCTGCGCAGATGTATGTCGTGCCGTCTGTGGCCGGGTGGACCGTGCCGCCCCTGGCGACCGCTCTGGTCGGCCTTGCGGCCCGGATCGGGTTCGTCCGCTCATAAGCGTGGACGTGGCCGCTGACGACCAGATCGACCGTGTACTTATCGAACAGCGGACCCCACACGTCGCGCAGGCCCCCGTCGGAGCCGTGCGTGCGGTTCGTCGAGT
>CAYNDD010000098.1:0-10896 GCA_964395425.1 uncultured Frankiaceae bacterium | reverse complement strand
GCCGCTGCCCGCCCAGTCGTACCCCGCTGGCACACTCTTAAAGGTGATCGATCGTGACGATCGTCGAGGTACGCCGTACCGACCCTGGTTCACTGCCCCGCAAGCGCGCGATGAGTCAGGCCCGATGAGCGCGCGGTGACCGCCGTCGCGAGCCCGACCCGGGCGCCGCTGTCGCTGCTGCTGCGCAACGCCCGGCATCGAGACCGGATCACCCACGTCGAACGGCTCGCGGCCCGCCCGAGCCGGAGCACGGATTGGCCCGAATGGGTGGCGCCGGCTCTCGTCGACGCGCTGCGAGCGCAGGGCGTCGAGCGGCTCTGGACCCACCAGGCGGCCACCGCCGAGCTGGCCTGGTCGGGGCGCTCGGTGGTGGTGGCTACCGGCACCGCGTCCGGCAAGTCGCTGGGCTACCTGCTCCCCGCGCTCACCTGCGCGCTGCAGGGCGAGGGAACCACCCTGTATCTCGCGCCGACCAAGGCGCTCGCCGGTGACCAACTGCGCGCGATCGGCGAGCTGGGCCTCGCCGACGTGCGCGCCGCGACGTTCGACGGGGACACCCCGCTCGAGGAGCGCGACTGGGCGCGCCGGCATGCCGACCTCGTCCTGACCAACCCGGACATGGCCCATCACTCGTTGCTGCCCGGCCACGTGCGCTGGTCGGCGTTCTTCAAGCGGCTGCGCTTCGTCGTGATCGACGAATGCCACGGCTACCGAGGGGTGTTCGGCGCGCACGTCGCGCAGGTCCTGCGCCGGCTGCGGCGGGTGGCCGCGCACTACGGCGCGGACCCGGTCTTCATCCTCGCCTCGGCCACGGTCGCCGACCCGGGCACCACCGCGCGGTCGTTGCTCTCGCTGGAGGTGACGGAGGTCGTCGACGACGGGTCGCCGAGCGCGCCGATCGACATGGTGCTCTGGGAGCCGCCGCTTTCGGAGCTGAACGGCGAGAACGGTGCGCCGGTCCGGCGTACCGCCACCGCCGAAGCCGCCGACCTGCTCGCCGACCTGGTCCTCAGCGACGTGCGCACGCTCGCGTTCGTGCGTTCGCGACGGGGCGCGGAGTCGGTCGCGCTCGGTGCCCGCCGCAACCTGCAGGAGTCGGTGCCCGAGCTGGCCGATCGGATCGCGGCGTACCGCGCCGGCTACCTGCCCGAGGACCGGCGCGCGCTCGAACGCGCACTGCACCGCGGCGACATCCTCGGGATGGCCAGCACGAACGCGCTCGAGCTCGGTGTCGACGTCAGTGGCCTCGACGCGGTCGTCATCGCCGGCTGGCCTGGCACCCGCGCCTCGCTCTGGCAGCAGGCCGGCCGGGCCGGGCGACGCGGCGGTCATGCGCTGGCGATCCTGGTCGCCCGCGACGACCCGCTCGACACCTACCTGGTCCACCACCCGGAGGCGATCTTCAGCCAGCCGGTCGAAGCTGCGGTCCTCGACCCCGACAATCCGTACGTCGTGACCCCGCACCTGGCCGCCGCGGCGGCCGAGCTCCCGCTCACCGACGACGCCGTCGAGATGTTCGGGCCGGCAGCGGGCGCCGCGATCGACGAGCTCGTGGCGGCCGGGCTGTTGCGCCGCCGCCCGACCGGGTGGTTCTGGACCCGGCGCGAGCGGGCCAGCACGCTGGCCGATCTGCGCGGCACCGGTGGTGAGCCGGTGCGGATCTGCGAGGCCGACACCGGGCGACTGCTCGGCACCGTCGATGCGTCCGCATCGCACGCGACCGTGCACAACGGGGCGGTCTATCTCCATCAGGGCCAGACCTTCCTGGTCCGGGCGCTCGACCTCGACGACTCGATCGCACTCGTCGACCCGGCAACGCCCGACTGGTCGACCTCCGCCCGCGACATCACCGACATCTCGATCGTCGCCACCTCCCGGTCGATTGTCCGGGGGCCGGTGACCCTGCATCTCGGGACGGTCGACGTCACCCAGCAGGTGGTGTCCTTCCTGCGCCGCCGACTCGGATCCGGCGAGGTGCTCGGCGAGGAGCCGCTCGACCTGCCACCGCGCCAGCTGCGCACCACCTCCGCCTGGTGGACGGTGACCGACGAGCTGCTCGCCGGCGCCGGGATCGACGCCGCGCAGCTGCCCGGCGCGGCCCATGCGGCCGAGCACGCCTCCATCGGCCTGTTGCCACTCGTGGCGACCTGCGACCGCTGGGACGTCGGCGGCGTCTCGACCGCGCAGCACCCCGACACCGGGCTCCCCACCGTCTTCGTGTACGACGGGCATGCCGGCGGGGCCGGCTTTGCCGAGCGCGCCTTCCACCGGGCCGAGCAGTGGCTGACCGCGACCCGCGACGCGATCGCCGCGTGCGAGTGCGAGGGCGGCTGCCCGTCCTGTGTGCAGTCGCCGAAATGCGGCAACGGCAACGAGCCGCTCGACAAAGCCGCGGCGCAGCGGCTGCTGTCAGCGGTCATCGTCGCCTGCTGGGGATGAGCCCGGCGCCTCGCCCACCGGCCCGGCCCTGGCCCGGCCGACCGCCGGTCCCAACCACCCGATCGGCGGTGGCAGCGCGACTGCGACGACGACGTACGCGTCGGCTTCGCGCAACTCGCAGTGCATGACGATCGCACCGTCACGCCGCGCAATCGCCGCACCTGACTGGCAGGCCACTGCCGGGCCTTGCACAGCGAGCAGCGCGGCGGACAGTGCCGCGGCATCGGCAGCAGCGGCGGCCCGGCGCTGCTGCACGAGCGCGAGTCCGAAACAGATCGCGACCCCGGCGATCACTGTGACGAGGGCCATCGAGGTGATCACCCAGACCGTCGCGAACCCACGCTCACCGCGACCGGGCGCCGGGCCGGCGTCGTCGTCGCTCACGTGGGCAGACCTGGTTCGAGCGGATCCGTCACGTGTGCCCGCACGGTGATACCGGGCAGCAGCGTCCTCAGCCCCGGCAACGAAATCTTCGCCTGCACAGTGGCCGTCACCAGCTGATCTGCTGTTGTCACGGACAGCGTCGAGCCGCCGGGTGCATTGCGAAGCGCCATGGCGTGAACAACGGCCACCGGGTCACCGCGCGCCGCCAATCGGGCCGCGGCCTCGGCCGCATCGACGCAGCGCAGCTGCGCCGTCATGACCGCCACCCCGCCGAACGCGAGGAGAACCACCACCACGAAGGCCGGCAACGCCACGGCGAACTCCGCGGTCACCATTCCTTCGTCGAGCGCGGCCCGCCGCGGCGCGGCCGGGCCGGCCATTGCTGAGCCGACCCGGCCGAACCGTCTCGTCACAAGCCGAGGTGCAGCGCGCGAGAGATGATGCTCTCGAGCAAGCTGGTCGCAAAGCCACTGGTGAGAATCTTGAACAGCAGGGCGCCGAAGCCGCACGCGGCCACGGTGCCGACGGCATACTCCGCCGTTGACATTCCGGCATCGGACATCGTGCGGGCACGGCTGCGCAACGCAGCCCAGACTCGCCGCATCGCTATCTCCCTTCTGGCCGGCAGCCGACCGGCGCGGACCCCGGCGACGCCGGGACGCCTTCGAGGCTCGCTGCCATCCGGCCGTCGATCCCCAGGCGCGATCCAGATGTGCACAACACCGCCGAGCCACGCCGCTGTGGAGCCGACCGGCTCGACGCGTTCAGCGAAGCGCCGGCACCAGTCCGACCACGAGCGGCACGACCGCGACGAGGACGAAGGCGGGAAGGAAGCCCAACCCGAGCGGCACCACCAGCCAGACCGACGCTCGCCTGACCCGGTGCTGTGCACCGGCTCGGCGCTGGGCCCGCAGCCGAGCCGCCGTGCGCTCCAGATCGGCAGCGGCCGCGGCTCCGGTGACGGTCGTGCGCACCAGGGTCCGGGCCACCGGCGCCAAGGTCGGGATCGCCAGCCAGGGCTGCCAGGCCTCCTCGGCCGGTGCACCGGACCGCAGAGCGTCGGCCACGGCCACACAGCACCCGCGCAGCGCGTCGTCGGCCGCCGATCCGGCCGCCAGCAGGGCATCCGGCAACGCCGCGCCGGCCGCCAGGCACCCGGCGATCAGGTCGGCCACGAGCGGCACCTCGCCCGGGTCGATCCGGGCACCCACGGGTCCAGGCCGTACGACGATCGCCACCATGGCACCCGTCGCACCGAGAAGTACGCCGATCATCCCGCCGACCGCCACCATTCCGGCGAGCAGCGCGACCGCCGCGAGGGCAAGTCGTCGGGGCAGTCGGGTAGATCGCGCCCGGCGGCCCGCCGGCATGGACGTGGAAGTGGCGGTCGGCTCAGGCAACACCACGTCGAGCCGGTGTTCGCATCGTTCCGGTGGGCGGCCGGCGGACCCGGCCGCGAGCATCGCGGTCGCGAGGCACACGATTCCCATCACGTGCGCAGCGCAGTTCGAGCGATCGCCCTAGTGGCGACCACACCCCCGAGGTCGAGGACCGCCGCGCCGGCGAGGAGCAGCCAACCGAGCGGGCGGTGAACAAGCAGCTGCACCGGGCTCGCACCGACCGCCTGGCCGAGGCCGAGCCCGAGCACCGGCAGAAGTGCGAGCAGCACCATCGTCGCGCGCGGTCCCGCCATCGCGGCGTCGAGCTCGCGTCTCAGCTCGTCCTCGCTCTCCATTGCTTCACTGAGTCGTTCGAGCACGATTGCCACTCGGCCGCCGGCCGCAGCAGCGACCGACCAGGCCGCAACCACGGAGCCGAGTCGCTCCGCCCCGGGTAACTCGGCCAGCCGTCGAAGTTCCTCGAAGGCGTCGTCTCCGGCCAGGACCGCCCGCGCAGCCGCCGCGAACCCGGGCTCGAGCGGACCAGCCCCGGAGGCGACCGCAGCCAGCGCTTCAGCGGTGGTCCGACCGGCCCGCAGCTCACCGGCCAGCGCGAACGTGACCTCGACGGTGGCCGCACGTCGAGCCTCGGCTTCGCTGGTCTGGCGCCGGACCCTTCGTACTCGGTGCGCCGCAACCACGGCAGCGGCGGTCACGACGAGGACGGCCAGGGGCACGTGCATCGCCATCAGCAACCCGCCGGCCGCGACCACTGCCAGGGCAAGGGCGGTCGTCGGCGGTGCGGCACCATCCGTCGGTGGTTCGCGGAGCCGGGCCAGCCTGCGCCCGGGCGAGTGCCGGGCGCCCATGGCGATCGCGGCGACCACCGAGAGCCCGCACAGCCAGATCGCGGTCATCCGTTCGTCAGTCGTCGGTCGAGCAGATCAGCGCCGGGTCCGCGCAGGATGTCGGCGCCGAATCGGTACGCCGGATGAACGACGGCATGCCCGGCCGGGTCCGCGGCCAGCACCGCAATGCCGGCGACCCGGCGCCGGCCGTCGCCACCGCGAACCAGATGCACGATCGCGTCGACGGCGGCCAGCAGCAGGCTGTGCGCCGCGGCTCTCGGCACACCGGCCCGCCCGCACAGCGACTCGATCCGGGCCGGCACGTGCTCCGCGCGGTTCGCATGGACGGTGCCGCAGCCACCCTCGTGCCCGGTGTTGAGCGCGGCCAACAGATCGAGAACTTCAGTTCCGCGGACCTCGCCGACCACCAAGCGATCCGGGCGCATTCGCAGCGCCTGCCGGACGAGGACGTCGAGCGAGACGCCGCCGGCACCCTCGGCATTCGGCGCCCGGGCCTCCAGCCGGACGACGTGTGGATGGTCCGGACGCAGCTCGGCGGCATCCTCGACGAGGACCAGTCGCTCGGCGGGCTCGGCGTTCGACAACAGGGTGGACAGAACCGTGGTCTTGCCGCTGCCGGTCCCGCCGGTCAGCAGGATCGCGACGCGGGCTGCAACCAGCCGCCGGAGCAGATCGGCACCCGCCGCGGGGAGCGAGCCGGCGTCGATCAGGTCGCCGAGTGTGAAGGCCCGTCGGGGTGGCACCCGCAGGCTGATGCACGTCCCCTGCGCGGACAGCGGAGGCAGCACAGCGTGCACCCGGGTGCCATCCGGCAGCCGGGCATCGGCGTACGGCGAGGCGTCGTCGAGCCGGCGGCCACCGGCGGTCACCAGGCGAACGGCGAGTCGCCGGGCAGCCGCCTCGTCCGGGATCCGGATCGGACTTGGTTGCAGGCCGTGGCCCCGATCGACCCACACCGGTCCGGGCCCGTTCACGAGGACGTCGGTGACGAGCGGCTCCCGGAGCAACGGTTCGAGCACTCCTGCGCCGCCGATGTCCGCCAGCACGGTGCCGGCGACCTCGAGCAGGGTGGTCGCGCCGGCCATCGGTGCCTCGTCGCGAAGTGCGGAACCAAGCGTGCCGCCGTCGACTCCGCCCGGCGCGCTCAGCATCCGGCGGCGCACCCGGTCGACCAGCGCGTCGTCGGTGGTCAGGCGGCAACGCCTCCTTCGTTCACCGCGGCAAGCACGGCCCGGCAGGCGTCGTGCAGCGAACCCTTCGGCCGGTGCAACGGTGGGTCACCGCGCTCGGCGGCTGCAGCCACTGCGGTCTCGTTATGGACCGCCGCGAGCACCGGGAGCCGCAACGCACCGGCGATCTCGGCGGCCGACAGCTGACCGGAGCCACCGAAGCGAACGACGATCCGGATTTCGCCACCGCTGGCCTGGGCTTGAGCAACGACCTGCGAGGATGCCGCCACCGCCCGAACCGTGGCCGGCACCACCAACACCACCAGGTCGGCCGTACCGGCCAGCACGCCGGCGGCCGGATCGAAGCGCCGCGGCAGATCGACGATCACCCAGCGGAACCCGCGCTTGGCCGCATCGAGGACGGCTGCCGCTGCGGCCTCCGGCAACTCGACCGACCCGGAACGGTCGCACGAGAGCAGGGCCAGCCCGTCGACCTCGACCAGCGTGCCGACCAATGCCGCGCTGCGCAGCCGGCCACGAGTGCCGGCCAGATCCGGCCAGCGAGCCCCTGGTTGCTGCTCGGCACCGAGCAGCACATCCAGGCCGCCGCCGTAAGGGTCGCCGTCGATCAACACGGCCGAGCCGAGCCGAGCGGCCGTGACGCCCAAAGCCGCGGCCAGTGTCGATGCCCCGGCACCGCCGCAGCCTCCGACCACGGCGATCGTCGTACCGGTGCCCTGGTCTGCATCCACAGCGGCACCGATGAGCTCCAGCAGGGTGGGCTCTTCGGCCGGCAACGAGACGACGCAACGCGCACCGAGCTCGATCGCGGCGCGCCACGATGCCTCGTCGAGTGCCCGGGCTGAGGCGACCACGACATCGGCCCGGCGCGGCAGCTGGGCGGCAGCGAGGGCTGCCAGCAGGTCCGATCCCACGACGACCAGGTGCGCGGATCGCCAGGCCGCGCGCGCCCCGCCGCTGCTGTGCGCGGCCTCGACCTCGGCCCCGGCAAGCGCGCCCAGGCGCATCACGGTCGCCAGCAGCGCCTCGCTCGCGCTGAGCACAACGACCCGTCGAGGCGTGGACATGCCACGACCCTCGCGCACGCCAGCAGCCACGCCGACCGATCCGCCCACGCTGTGGATCTCCCCCGCCAACCCGACCACTTGGGGACAAACCAAAGCGCTGAAACCCCAAAAGCGCTGAAACAGGGGTCCGATCAGCGATCGGCAGCGAGAAACCACAGGGGCCGCCCACGAAGGAACCGGGAGCGCGGTGTGGGAGGGCAGGCGGGCGCCGGCAAGGCCGAGGAAGACACCATCCACGAAGGAACTGGTGGTGCGGTGCGGGAGCTCAGGTTGCCGATGGCAAGGCCGAGGAGGCGCTAGGCCGTCGCGAAGGAACTGATCAGGCGGCGTGGGGAATCAATCTGCTGCTGGCAAGGCCGAGGAGCCTCCGATAGTCATCTATCGGAGGCGACGAGAACGCCGCCAGCGACGCATTGAGCCCCACGCCGTCGATCAGAGAAGGGACGGCCCCCGCTGGGGGGGATAGCGGGGGCCGTCGCAAGGCCCGACCCGGGGGGGTTGGGTCGGACCAGCTCCTCTGGTCATCATTGATGACATCAGCCGTGATTCCCCGGTCGACCGACGTCAAACCTGGGAGTCGGAACCTTTTGTGAGCAGCGGTCGCCGGTCGTGGGCCGGCGCCTATTCTGTGACACATGTCCGGATCCGCGGCCTTCTTCGACCTCGACAAGACGATCATCGCGACGTCGAGCACGCTCGCGCTCGGCCGCGCCTTCTACAACGCCGGCCTGATCTCGCGCAAGGACGTCGTCAAGGGGGCCTACGCGCGGTTCGTCTACCACCTCGGCGGGGTCGACGCCGACCGGATGGACCGGCTCCGCGACGGCATGGCGAAGACCATCACCGGATGGGATGCCGAGCAGGTCCGCACCGTCATCGCCGAGGCCCTCTACGAGCTGATCGACCCACTGGTGTACGACGAGGCGGCCGCATTGATCGAGGAGCACCGCGCGGCCGGACGAGCGGTGGTCATCGTGTCGAGCAGTGGCGAGGAGGTCGTTGCCCCGATCGGCGCCATGCTCGGCGCCGACCACGTGGTCGCGAGCCGGATGGTCGTCGACGAGGGCCGCTACACCGGCGAGGTCGACTTCTACGCCTTCGGCCCGTTCAAGGCCGAGGCCATGCACGACCTCGCCGAGCGCCACCACTGGCGGCTGGCCGACAGCTTCGCCTACACCGACTCGTTCACCGACGTACCGATGCTCGAGGCGGTCGGCCACCCGTTCGCGGTCAATCCGGATCGCGCGTTGCGCCGCGAGGCCACGGCGCGGGAGTGGCCGGTGCTCGAGTTCGACCACCCGGTCCCGCTGCGGGCCCGCTTCCCGAAGCTGCCGGCCCCGAGCCGATCCGTCGCGGTCGGCGTGGCCGGCGCGGCGGTCGTCGCCGCGGCCGCCAGCTGGCACGCGGTGCGGGTCTACGGCCGCCGAGCCGGTTAGCCACTCGCCCGCACCGCCCGGGTACAACTGTGACAACGCGACGCACCACCTCTGGAGGCGACATGGCGTCAACCCGAACGTACGGCGGCAACGGCACACCGGTCGACGAGCAGTCGCTCGGGGAGCTGTTCGCCACCGCGAGCCGCGACCTGTCGCTGCTGATCCACCAGGAGGTCGAGCTCGCCAAGACCGAGCTGGCCGCGCAGGCGACCCGGGTCGGGATCGGCGCCGGCCTGCTCAGCGGTGCGGGCATTCTGGGGTTGTTCGCCCTGGTGCTGGCGTCGTTCGCGGGCGGCTTCGGCTTCGCGACCGGCCTCGACATCGGGGTGTGGGCGGGCTTCCTGTGCATGGCCGGGGTCTATGTCTTCCTGGCCGCGATCCTCGGCGGGCTCGGCGTGTTGCGGATGAAGGGGCTGAGTGGACCGGCTCGCACCACCAACACGGTGAAGACCAACCTGGCCTGGGCCCGGCACCCGCGACGTACGCCGTCCGCGTCCGAGGAGTGACCTGGCCGGGCCGGCGTGCGACGCTGCAGCGATGCCGCACGACCGCCGACTGATCGAGGAGTCCGCGGTCCTGATCGACGGGCCGTGGACTCATCGGCACATCACCGCCAACGGCATCCGCCTGCACATCGCGGAGGCCGGCGCGGGCCCGCTCGTATTGCTGCTGCACGGCTTCCCGGAGTTCTGGTGGTCGTGGCGGCACCAGCTGACCGCGCTCGCCGACGCGGGATACCGCGCGGTCGCGCCGGACCTGCGCGGCTACGGCGCGAGCGACAAACCACCACGCGGGTACGACGCCCCGACCCTCACCTCGGACGTGGCCGGGATGGTGCGCGCCCTCGGTGAACGCGACGCGATCGTGGTCGGGCACGACTGGGGCGGCCATCTGGCCTGGTCGCTCGCCGTCCTGCATCCCGCGGTGGTTCGCCGGATGGTCGTGCTGTCGAGCCCGCATCCGCTTCGGTGGGCGCCGGCGTTCCGCCACGATGCGAAACAACGCGTGGCGAGCCGCCCGGCTTTGCGGTTCCAGCTGCCATGGCGGCCGGAGCGCTGGCTGGTCGAGGACGATGCGGCCAACGTCGCGGCGCTGCTGCACGAATGGGGTGGGCCGGGGTTCCCCGACCCCGAGACGGAGCGGCACTGCCGAGACGCGATGCAGATCCTCTACACGCCGAACCGGTCGCTCGAATATTTCCGCTGGTCGGCGCGATCGACCACCCGCACGGACGGGCGGCGCTACCGCCAGGCCATGACCACGCCGATCGCGGTGCCGACCCTGCAACTGCATGGCGCCGTCGATCGCTGCGTGCTGCCGCAGACCGCGCAGGGCTCCGGACAGTACGTCGCCGCCGACTACGAGTGGCGCCTGCTCGACGGGGTCGGGCACTTCCCGCACGAAGAGTCACCCGACCTGGTGAGCGGTGAGTTGCTGCGATGGTGCAAAAACTGAGCGCGGATGCCTGCTGAATCCGACCGCGACCGCGATCAGGCCGGCCGGCCGAGAAGCGCCCGGCCGCGCGACGCGCTGGGTCGGCCACTCGATCGCGACGGCGGCGGCCCGCCGGTCGAGGATCCGATCCCGCGATCGAAAGCAGAAGCGCTCGTGCGGGCGCAGGAACTCCTCGACGCCGGGCAGCCGTTCGCGGCGCACGAAGTGTTCGAAGCGGTGTGGAAACAGACCAAGGGCTCGGAGCGCGAACTATGGCGCGGCCTGGCCCAAATCGCGGTCGGGATCACTCATGCCCTGCGGGGCAACGAGCCAGGCTCGCGCAGCCTCTTGCGCCGGGGCAGCGACAACCTGGCCGGCTTCGCCGGCACCACCACCGACCGGGTCGATGTCGACGGGATCCGCGCGTGGGCCGATGTCGCCGTTGCCGACCTGTCGATGACGAGCCGGCCGCCGCGACTGGCGGCAGAAGACTAGGCGGCAAACGAGCGGGCTTGCGCGCGCTCGGCGAGGGCGTCGAGGAAGCTCTCCGCGGACTTCTTCAACAGCCGGGCGACGGCCCTGCTCTGGGTCTGGACCTCGAGCCGGATGTGGCAACCCGGCCCGACGGCCGGTCGCACCGTCACGGATCCGATCGCCAGCCGGCCGATCGGGTCGCTGACCTGGATCGCTGCGGCAAA
>CAYNDD010000097.1:10662-10945 GCA_964395425.1 uncultured Frankiaceae bacterium | reverse complement strand
CTCACCCAGCGGCAGAGCCTGCGCCTGGTCGTGCTGCCCCAAGCGGTGCGGAACGTGATCCCGGCGCTGCTCAACGACTTCGTCGCACTGCAGAAAGACGTCGGTCTGATCTCGATCGTTGGCGCGGTGGCGGATGCGATCAACCGTGCCACGACGGACAACGATACGAACTTCAACTTCACGCCGTTCGTCATCGCGGCGATTCTGTTCATCCTGCTCGCGGCCCCCTCCGGGCGCTTCGCTGATGCCTCCGGAAGGATTCGGCGCACAGACTTTCCCCGAC
>CAYNDD010000097.1:0-10652 GCA_964395425.1 uncultured Frankiaceae bacterium | reverse complement strand
TTCACGCCGTTTGTCATCGCTGCGATCCTGTTCATTCTTCTGGCCGCCCCGTCCGGGCGCTTGGCGGACGCATACGCCCGGCGCGCACTGAGCCGGCAACAAGCAGGCGTGGTCGTGTGACCGCTCCCGTCCTGGAGGTTCGCAACGTCCACAAGCACTACGGCGACGCGCGGATCCTCAACGGCATCGACCTCGAGGTCGGCGACGGGCAGGCCGTCGTACTGATCGGCGGGTCCGGATCGGGCAAGTCGACGCTGCTGCGCTGCATCAACCTGCTCGAGGTCGTCACCGACGGGGAGATCGTCCTCGAGGGCGACGAGATCACCGACCCGCGGGTGAACGTGGACGCGGTCCGGCGCCGGATCGGTGTGGTCTTCCAGGCGTTCAACCTGTTTCCGCACATGACCGCGCTGCAGAACGTGGCGCTCGCGCCGCGCGTGGTCGGCAAGCGCTCGAAAGCCGAGGCCGAGGAGCGCGGCCGCGAGCTGCTCGCCCGGGTCGGTCTGGCCGAGCACGCCGACTCCTATCCGGACCGGATGTCGGGCGGCCAGCAGCAGCGGACCGCGATCGCCCGCGCCCTCGCCAACGAGCCGCGGCTGCTCCTGCTGGACGAGGTCACGAGCGCGCTCGACCCGGAGCTGGTCGGTGAGGTGCTCGATCTGATCGGCGAGCTCAAGGACCAAGGGATGACGATCCTGATGGCGACGCACGAGATGGGGTTCGCCCATCGGGTCGCCAACGAGATCTGCTTCCTCGACGCCGGCATGGTGGCTGAGTCCGGCCCGCCGGAGCAGGTGCTCGACGAGCCCACCCATCCGCGACTGCAGCAGTTCCTGTCCCGGGTGTTGCGGCACTAGCCCATGGGGCAAGGATCACGGTATGACGCTGCCTACTCGCGAGCTTGGTAAATCCGGCCTGATCGTCTCGATGCAGGGCCTGGGCTGCATGGGAATGTCCCAGTCCTACGGCGCGGCCGACCCGGAGGAATCCGACGCGACCATCCACCGGGCGCTGGACCTCGGCATCACCTTCTTCGACACCGCGGACGTGTACGGCGACGGTCACAACGAGTCGCTGGTCGGCCGGGCGCTCGGAGCCCGTCGCACCGAGATCGTGCTGGCGACGAAGTTCTCGCTCGCCCGCAACGACGACGGTTCGATGCGGATCGACGGGCGGCCCGAATACATCCGGAGCGCGATCGACGCGAGCCTGACCCGGCTCGGCACCGACTACGTCGATCTCTACTACCAGCACCGGGTCGACCCGAACGTCGCGATCGAGGACACCGTCGGCGCGATGTCCGAGCTGGTCGAGGCCGGCAAGGTGCGCTACCTCGGGCTGTCCGAGGCCAGCTCGCACACGCTCGGGCGGGCCGCGGCGGTCCATCCGATCGCGGCACTTCAGAGCGAGTACTCGCTGTGGACCCGCGACCTCGAGGACGACGTGATCCCCACCGCGCGCCGGCTCGGCACCGGGCTGGTGCCGTTCAGCCCGCTCGGTCGCGGCTTCCTCACCGGCGCGATCAAGAGCCCGGCCGACTTCGGCGACGACGACTTTCGCAAGAACAGCCCGCGGTTCGTCGGCGAGAACTTCGACCGCAACCTCGCTCTCGTCGACCAGGTCCGCGAGCTCGCCGCGGCCAAGGGCTGCACGGTCGGCCAGATTGCGCTGGCCTGGGTGCTGGCGCAGGGCGAGGACGTCGTACCGATCCCGGGCACCAAGCGTCGTACCTATCTCGAGGAGAACGTCGGCGCGTGCGAGGTGTCGCTCAGCGACGACGACCTCGCCCGGCTCGACGCGCTCGCGCCCGAGACGTCCGGGGCCCGCTACCCCTACGACCACACGTACGGCGACAGCCCGCAACCCTGACCCGGCCGCCGCCGCCCCGCCCCCACCCCCGTTTCAGCACACAACGTAAGCCGGTCGCGGGGGATACCCGCCTCGATGTCCGATTCCGACAGCTGGCGATGGACCGTTGTGTGCTGAAACGGGGATCGTGGTGGTGGGTGCTGTCGATCCGGCGCGGTCTCGTGCGTCGAGTGAGTGGCACAGCAACGGCAACGGCAAACGGCACGACGACAAGCTGAGGAGTGCGAGATGGCGACGAGTGTGTGGCCGACGATCCATGCCGAGCGCGCGGCGCTCATCGAGGACCTGGCCGACCTGAGTCCCGAGCAGTGGTCGCTGCCGACGATGTGCAGCGAGTGGAACGTGCATCAGGTGCTGGCCCACCAGCTGTCGGCCGCGAAGATGACCCCGCCGAAGTTCTTCGTCAACTTCGCCGCGGCCGGCTTCAACTTCGACAAGTTCGCGGGCAAGCAGGTCGCGATCGAGTCGAAGGGTGGCCCGGCCGTCACGCTGGCCGCGCTGCGCGCGGTGCAGGGGCGGACGAGCGCGCCGCCCGGCCCGAAGGACACCTGGCTCGGCGAGGCGTTCGTCCACGGCGAGGACATCCGCCGGCCGCTGGGAATCAAGCACGAGTATCCGTTGCGCGAGGTAGCGCGGGCGGTCGCGTTCTACGCCGGCAGCGACGTCATCATCGGCGGCAAGACCCGGGTCGCCGGGGTCACCCTCACCGCGACCGACACCGACTTCTCGATCGGCTCCGGGCCACAGGTCGAAGGCCCGGTCATGTCCTTGCTGTTGGCCGCGTCGGGGCGCAAGGTTGCGCTCGACGAGCTGACCGGTCCCGGCGTCGAGGTCCTGCGCGGCCGCGACTGACGGTTAGCCGGCGCCGCCGAGGTCGACCGAGTACGCCTCGTAGACCACGTCGGCGCCGTGCTGGCGGTGCCGGGTCAGCTTCGCCAGCAGGTCGATGACCGCCTCGCGGACCCGATCGACGTCATGCCGGCGGTCACTCGCGAAGTCGGCCAGCACGGCCTGGATGTCGGCATGCTCGCGGTCGAGCTGATGGATCCGCGGCACGAGCTGCGGCGCATCGACGCGGATCCGGGCGAACAGACCGTCGGCCGCCTCGGTGACCGCGATGTGCCGGTCCCACGCCTGGCGCAGCTGGTCAAGGCAGCGGTCGAGCTCGACCCGCCAGGCTTCCGCGCCGCCGGCGACCGGGGCGGCGGCAGCTGCTTCGACGACCTGCATCGTCGTGCGCAGGCCGGCCCGCTGCTCGCGGACCTCACCGATGCGCGGAAACGCGTCCGACATGCAGTGATCGTGCCCGACTAGTCCGGAGCGGGCAAGGACTGCTCGAGCGCGCCCGCGAGCACCGCGGCGCCGCTCATGTCCAGCGCCGGCTCGTCGGTCTGCCACGACCGCACGTCGTCGATGTAGCGGCTGCCCCGGCCGTCGAACTGCTGGTACGGCGCGGGCCCGGTCGGGCACTTGCGCATTCCCGACTGCAGGCTGCCGAGCCCGCCGGTGAACAACCCGGCGGAGTTGGGACCGTTCACGACCGCGCCCACCACGATCGGCGGCGCGCCGTCGAGGGTGCCGGCCAGGTTTGCGACCTGGTGCTGCATGCAGCGCGGGTAGTTGGTGCCCTCGCCGACCATGAAGCTGGCGCCCCAGGCGTTGGCGCCGAACAGCCAGTCCCGCTGCTCGGTGGCGAAGCCCTGGTAGGCGCGGGTGTGGGTAGCGGCGTCGTACATCGCGACCGTTGAGATCAGGCCGAAGGTGTGTGAGTCGACGTCGAACTCGTCGTAGTCGCCGCCGGCCCGGAACGGGTCGGCCTTCGCCGTCGCCAGCCCGATCCCGATCTGCCGGCGAAGGCCGGCGAGCAACGCCTGGCGGGTGACCGCGAGGTGCGGGCTCGACGGCAGCCGGCGCATCACCTGCAGCAGGTCGGCCTCGGCCATGGCGCTGTCGTCGTACAGGTTGAAGGTGTCGCCGGTGTCGTGCGCGAGGTAGGCCTTTGTCCAGCGCGCGGCGGCGGTGGCGTAGGTGCGCGCGGGCCGCCCGAGGTCGAGCTCGGCCAGGGCGATCTCGCTGGCGCCGAGGGCCATGTCGTCGTGCCAGGTCGTCTCGGGGTAGTACTCCCACGGCGCGCTGGTGACCAGCGGATGCGGCGGGTGCCTCGTCGCGGCCATCGCGTAGAGCGAGGTGGCGGCCTGCAGCTCGGATCCGGCGCGGCGGCGGTGCGTGGCGGCGTCGACCTGAGCCGCAAGCGCGAACGCGGCGCTGACCCGGCCGACCAGGTTCGGGCTGATCAGGTGGCCGGGCGGCGCGGCCCGGAAGACCGGGCGGTGTGCGGCGGCGTACCGGTCGCGGTGCGCGGTGTCGTGGTCGTCGGCCTGGGGGAGTCGCCACAGGTCGTGATCGCCGTAGAACGTGCCGGCCCGGTTGCCGGTGCCGATCCCGACCTGCAGGTAGAGCGTGCGGGTCTTCTCGTGCCACATCCGCCGCAGCCACTGCTCGCCGTGCCGTGCCTCACGGCTCAGTGCGCCGGTGGCCGCCGACCCGAGGGCTCGCTGGCTGGCGTAGAGCAGGACGTCGGCGTACGCGGTGGTGTGGGTGAACTTCAAGAAGTCGCCGGCGTCGAACCAGCCGCCTTCGGCATCGATGACGGCGTGGTCGGCGACCCGGGTCAGGTGGCCTCCCTTGATCGTGTCGTCGCTGCCCGGATGCGGGAAGTCGGGCAACCGGTAGACCTCGGCGTGCGCGTCGTTCAGGTGTGAGGGCTTGCGGTCCAGCGCGGTATCGACCTGGTCCTTGCCGTCGCGCTGCGCCTGGAAGAACCTGACGCCGTCGCCGACCATCCGGCCGTAGAGCGCGGCCGCCGACTCGATCCGGAACGACTGCGAGGTCGCGCTGGCCGGCCCGGTCACGACGAGGTGGTAGGTGCCCGGGGTGGTCAGGTGGCTGAAGTCGAGCGAGTAGACGTCGGGATACGAGGCGCTCCAGCGACCGCGGTTCGTCGCGCCGACCGCGCCTGAGAGCACGGTTGCCCCGTGCGCATCGATGGCGGCGTACGACGCGCCCGAAATCGGTCCGGTCGTCATCAGATAGGCGTGCTTGACTTCGCCCGGGGTGAAGCCGACCGAGTCGACCCGTAACTGGTTCGCCGCGGCGGTGGCCGAGCCGGCCGGGGTCGGTGCGACCGCGACGGTTCCGGCGGCGAGCAGTCCGGCAGTTGCGAGCCCACAGGCCCACCGCCACCTTGTCATCGGGCCCCTCTGCGCTGGTTGGTAGGAAACTTTCCTGTTCGGCACGTTAGGGCCGAGCCCACCGGCCGTCAAGGTCCGCCGCGCCGACATTGACGGATGTGGAAGGCTCCGACGTCATGGTCCCGGGTGCGATCGCGTTGCATGTCTCGGCGCACCCCGACGACGAGGCGATCGCCGCCGGCATGACGGTGTCCGGCTTGGCCGGCCGCGGCTGGACCGTCGTCAACCTGTTGCTCAGCGCCGGACGGCCGGGGGACGAGGCACGCCGGCTGGCCGAGGCGGCTGAGGCGGCCAGGCGCGCCGGCTATCTCCTTGAGACCGACGCCGATGCGCTCGGTCACGGTGAAACCGGGTGTGCGACCGCGATCCTGGCTGCCCTCGACCGGCACCGGCCGGCGCTGGTGATCTCCCCCCAGCCGCGCGACCGGCATCCTTCGCACGAGCTGGTCGGTCGCGCCGTACGGGCCGCGCTCGAGCAGGCGGGCAGCACCGCGGTGTGGTGGACCTGGGGGCTGTGGGCGGCGCTGGAGTCCCCGACCCTGTATGTGCCGCTCGGTGCAGGCGACCTTGCGCGCGCACTCGATGTGCTCGACGCCTATCGCGGCGAACTCGACCGCAACGACTACCGGCGGTTGGTCGAGGGTGCCGCGGCGAGCAACGCGGTGCTCGGCAGCGAGCGGGTCTTCGGCTTCGGATCCGCCGCTGCCAGCACCGAGCCGAACGCCGAGCTGTTCACTGAGGTGATTCGCAGCGACGGGCATTGGTACGCCGGACGACCGCGGGTGGTCGACCTCGACGAACCACTGCAGGGGCTGCGCCGTGGTGACCCACTCGAGGACTAGATCAACGGGCGACCTCATTCGCGCCACACGCGGATTCGATTGTGTTTGTCCTTGTGGATCCGCCACCTGGTGTGGTGGACGAGCCAGTGATGGAACTCGCAGATGTGCACGCCGTTGATTTTGTCGGTGCGTCCGAACAAGGCCCAGAAGATCAGGTGGTGGATCCGGCAGCGCTCCAAGGGTGCTTGGCAGCCGGGCCATCGGCACCCTTTGTCCTCCAGTCGTAGCGCGCGCCGCTGGGCGGCGCTCCAGATCCTGGTCTTGCGCCCCAGATCGAGCACTTCGCTGTCGCCGCCGAGAACGGCGGGGATGATCTGCGCATCGCAGGCGATCATCCGGGCCGTGTTGGGGGTGATCTCGAGCCCGTTCATGGTTACCGGCCCGGTCAGCGCGTCAGCGAGCCGATCGGTGCGCGCGTCGATCTCGGCCTTGAGCTGTGCGTAGTTGATCGTGACGATCACCTGAGGCAGCTCTCCGCCGTGCTCCGGGAGCCCGCCGGCGGCCATTGCGACCTCGGCGACTGTGACCAGCGCGTCCGCCATCCGCTGACCTCCGGTCCGGGCATCCTCCGGCCCGGCCTTGCCGGTGAGGGGCGTGAGTGCGGCCTTTAGCGTCGCCGCGCTGGGCGGGTCGAGCATTCCGTCGAGCGCGACCATCCCGTCGAAGGTGTCCGAGAAGCGCAGCCAGCGTGAGGCGTACTTGCGTTGGGCGGCGGCTTCCGCGTCATCGTTGGTGAGCCGGGCGATCAGCTCCCGGGTGAACGATCCGAGCCGGCCGGGGTCGCAAGCTTCCGAGGCCGTCACGAGCTCTTTTTCGATGACGTCCCGCAGCTCCGCGGGCGCCTTGCGGACCGCAGCGGTGATCACCCGGGCGTGCTCGAGGGTGAGCCGGCCGTCCGCAAACGCATCGGCGACTACCCAATGCTCGGGAAGGCTTCTCGCAACCGAGAGGTAGCGAGAGGCGTCGTGCGGGCTGAGCAGCTGCTCTTCGATCAGCCAGCCACGGGTCGCTCGCCCACATTCGTCGACGGTCGCGTCCCGCACGTCGATCACTTGAAGCTGCCGGGCGATGACTGCATCGAGCTGGTTACGCACCTGAAGGAGTAGCTCGGTGCTGTTGATCAGCTCGATGTCGGGATGGGCGTGCGGGTCCTCGGCCAACAGCTCGTGCACGTCGGCAGCCAACTGGGTGGCTGCAGGCCTCGGCGTGTACATGCTGGCAACTCTACGAAGGGGGTCTGACACTTTCGAGGCTCAGAAACCGTTGGTAACAAAGAAGAACCGTGGCAATCTTTTCCACAACTGTGGACCGAAGAAGCGTTCTCCACAGATCGCGATGAGGTCCTTGCCAAAGCGACGGCAACGTCACCTTTCCAACGGAGAGCAGACGTAACGGTGTCCAGTCCTGAGCAACCGGCCGAGCCTCCGTACGGGGCACATCAAACCTCCGGCGACTCCAGAGTCGGCGCTACCGCACCGAACGACGGTACGTGATCCACCGAGCTGGAGTGTTCGCTATGACGCAATTAGTCATCCCGCACCAACCGCGCCCGAGCGGCACCTCTCACCGGCACTGTGATGACGACAGTGCTCGACCTGGTCTCGGGTCTGACGTTTCGTTAGGCCATGGATTCGACGTAGCGCCGTGCGTCGCCTAGTAGGCGAGTTGGGTCGGCTTGTCCGCCGCACGCGCCGACGAGTGCGTTGACCGCGGCCGCTTCGGGTTTGGCGTTGTCTGCGCTGATGGTGGCATCAAGAGCCGCTGCTCAGGGCGCGAGTGGAGTGCGAGGACCTTCGCCGACGGGTCTGACGCAGGACGCGAGGATGCCCGGCTCGGGCTGCAGCGGACGGAGCAGGGCCATGGCAACCTGATGGTCATTGAACGGCTCCGGCAGTCGTCCCTCGCCTTCCAACTGTTGCAATGCTCGTGCCACCTCGGTTCGGGTGTCGACATCAGCGAAGTGGCAGGCCAAGCGCGCCGCTCATGTGGCGAGCTTCCGTTGCCGAACAGCATCGAGAGTGAGAACTTGCTCTGCGAGCGCACGATCGGTCTTCGCCAGGATTGACATAAGCCGCGCGGCATGGTCTCTCGAAGTCCTCGTCACTCCCGGTCACACCGGAAGCATGACATTGGAGTGCAGTAGCCGTCATCGGTCGTCGAATCGCGCCGGATCACGCGCGCCAAGTGCGCGACCCTTGAGTGTCGAAGAACGACACCTAGAGGTCGCTCTGTGGGTCTCGCTGACGCGCCTCGGCTCGGGCCAAGCGAGCCACGACGAAGCAGCACGCCCAAGCGACATACAGGACGACTCTTGAGGTCCTGTGCGGCTCCACGATGATCTCCCACGGCATCGCTATCGCCCAAGCGGCAACTGCAGCTACGAGCAGGTCAGTAACGGCTCCGCGCATGTTTCTAGTATCCGGCACCTGGCCGGGAATCTGCAGCCGAACGAAGCACCTCTGCGGCACCGTCTTCGGCTCAGCGGGGCCGCGTGACAGGCGCCGCCCCGAGTGACTGTCATCGGGCTTCCGGTGAGCGGGAGAATCAACGGCGTGTCCAGGACGCGAGCCGTGGTTGTGAGTGCATGTTGGTACCTGCTCACCGGCGGAGTGGGAGCGCTGCTGGTCCCATGGTGGTTGACGGGTTGGCGGGCCGATCACTCGCATGCCTGGTGGGGCGCGGTGGCCGCGCTCGGGGTGCTCCTCATCGTCATCGGCGTGCTGACCACTGTGGATGTGTTCGTCCGATTCGTGAGAGCCGGCGGCACACCCGTGCCTGGTGCCATGACCGAGCGCTTGGTGGTGACAGGGCCCAACGGCCGGGTCCGCAACCCCATCTACGTCGGTGCGCTAGCGATCTTCCTCGGCGAGACCCTCCTCCTCCAACGATGGCGCATGCTCGTCTTCTCCGTCGCCGCGTGGATCGGCACGGCAGCGTTTGTTCATTGGTATGAAGAACCTGCGCTGCGCCGCCGCTTCGGCACCGACTACGAGACCTACCGCCACGAAGTCCCCGCATGGAGACCACGGCTGCGCACCTGGACATCCGACCCGCCCACCGGCAACTCCCGTTGTCCTGCGACACCCAGAGGGAATGGCATGGCTGACCCTGACCGCCGAAGCATGTTGTTCGCTTCGTACGAGAACGCGGCAGTGATCGCCTCGGCAATCGGCCACGAGCAACTGGCCCACCCGACGCCCTGCCCCAGGTACGACGTGGCCGCACTCATCGACCACCTGGTCGAAGCGGGCAACCGGGCGGCCGCTCTTGGCCGGGGGGAGCCACCTCCGCCGGGAGACGAGTCCCCTCATGTCGAGTTGTCCGACGCGCCCGCTCAGTTACGTCGCGCTGCCCAGGAGGCGGCAGTGGCATGGGTCAGCGATTTCGCTTTGTCGTCAACGTTCACGATGCCCTGGGGCGAGGAGTACACCGGGGCCACCCTGGTTGACATGTACTTAGCTGAGCTGGCAACACACGCATGGGACCTGGCCAAGGCCACCGGACAACTCGACAAGTTGGACCGCTCGCTGGCACTGCCCGCACTCGACGGTGCGCGGGCCGCGATCAAACCGCAGTACCGCGACATGATCGAACCAGGTTCCCCTTTCGCACCAGAGGTTCCGCTATCTCCCAGCGCCCATGACTGGGAGCGTCTGGCCGCCTTCATGGGACGCAACCCAAGGGCGTCGCTCGGCTAGCAAGGCGCCGGATCTGGTGCTCGAGACCGGCACGTGTGGTCAGGTCTTCGCACTGCGCTTGATTGGGAGCGTCGCCTTTCGACCTATAGAAGCCGCTTGTGGAGGACGTCCATATGCACACCTGCGTTGGTCGTGAACGCTTCTTGCAGAACCCATCCGCACCGCTCATAGAACGTCAGCGCCAAGTCGGTGCCGACCCAGGCCTCGGCGATGCCGTGCTCAGCAGCCCATCGCTCCACATGCTGCATCAACATCCGACCCACCCCCTCGCGCCGACGGTCCCGCCGGACGATCATGCCGGTCACCCAGGGACTGGTGTCACGTCGCTCGTCGAGGTCGTAAGTGTCCAGGCCCACCGCGCCCAGCACCTCCCCATCCGGACCGAGCGCTACGACGGTAACGGGCAGGCTGTCCCGCCCTGCCTCGTTGATCGTTGTCTCCAGCCACCACGCCGGATCCTGCGACTCCGGAGCGTGACCCCACTCCTTCCACCTCATGTCGGCGATCGCGTCTGCCGCGGAAAGGGAGTCCGCGAGCAAAGACACGTTGATCGACACGCGCACAGGCTACGGCGGCACCGAAGCCTCGGAAACCCCCGCGGCAGCAGGCATCCGCCTGGCTTCAGCCCGGCTGGCATGGCGGGCAGACCGGCTCTGCGCGGTTGTGAACCGTTACGAGTTAGCCCAGTACTGGCGGTTTCTAGTGATCGTTGCAACACCTTGTTGAGTTGGAGGCTCTGACTCGACAAGGAGTGTGTCGTGAAGCGTCGTTGGCACAAGCTTCCGCCGGAGGTCCGGCGGGACGTCGTTGGGTTGGCTGCGCAGGGTCTGTCCCGCGATGAGATCCGGCTGCAGGTCGATTGCGCGGTGGGCACGGTGGTCAATGTGCTGCGGCCGCTCGGTGGGGTCTATCGGCCGACGATGTGGCAGGTCTCCTAACCGCCGAGACCGTCCGAGACGCCATGACCCTGAAGATCAAAACCTTGCCTGAAG
>CAYNDD010000096.1:0-11005 GCA_964395425.1 uncultured Frankiaceae bacterium | reverse complement strand
GGCTGACGCTACCTGGGGAAGACTCCGTTCAGCGTGACAAACTGGCTGATTCGGCGGCGTGCGAAGCGGCGAGGGGAGAGCTTTGTGACTGAGCAGCGCCTCGACTTCGTCTCCAGCGCCGCGACCACAGAGCACCCCCAGAGCCGACTGGGCGGCTGGATCGGCAATCTACAGGCTCACCGCAGGGCCTGGATGGCGATTCGCGGCTTCCACGAGATCGTCCTGATCGGGGCGGTCTATTCGCTCTACGACGTCACGCGGTACTTCGTGGCGGGCGACCACGTCGGTGCGGTGTCGCACGGCGCCCAGCTGCTCCGGTTCGAGCAGCGGCTGAAGATCGCGCCAGAGCACTGGCTCAACAACGCCGTCTCCCCGCATGTCCTGCTGGCGGTGCCGGCGGACTACATGTATGCGACCTTGCACTACCTCGTGACGCCGCTGGTCCTGATCTGGCTGTGGCGGCGGCACGGGCCCGCTTACACCAGCGCCCGCACCGTCCTGATGTTCACGACGATCGTGGGTCTGGTCGGATTCAGCCTGCTGCCGATCGCCCCGCCCCGGCTGCTGCCGGGGTTCATCGACACGATGGCGCGCTACTCCCATTACGGCTGGTGGGGCAAGGCGGCGAGCGCGCCGCGCGGCTTCGGCAAGGACACCAACCAGTACGCCGCGATGCCCTCGCTGCACGTCGGCTGGGCGGTCTGGTCGGGCTGGCAGCTGATGCGCTTCGGCAAGCACCGGATCACCCGCTATCTCGGCGTTGCATATCCGTTCGTCCTGTCGGTCGACGTGATCGCCACGGCGAACCACTACCTGCTGGACGTCGTCGCCGGGTTCGCCGCCGTCGGTGTCGGGGTGATCCTCGCCCGACTGTTCAGCCACATCGGCTGGTGGTCGCGGCGGCTGTTGAAGGTGGGTCCGGCGCCTCCGCCACCCGCTGCGCCGGGCTGACCTGTGCCGGCGACCTACTCCGGTATCGGCGTCAGCGCGGGGGTCGCTGCCGGGCCGGTCGCGCGCGTGCATGGCCCGGTGCTCCCGCCGCGGGACGGCGCACCGATCGACATCGAGGTGGAGGCCGATCGGGCCGCTGACGCGCTCGACGCGGTCGGGGGTGAGCTCGAAGCGCTCGCTCAGCGGGCCGGCGCATCCGGCGCAGTATTGGTCCGGCAGGCCCGGATCTCCCGGGACCCCTCGCTCGCGTCGCTCGTGACCCAGCTGGTCAGCTCCGGCCGCGCAGCGCCTCGGGCCGCCTGGGAGGGCTTCAGTGCCTACCGGGACATGCGGGCGGCCGACCCGATGCGCGCGGTGCCCGACCGGGTGGAGCTCGACGACATCCGCGACCGGGTCGTCGCCCGGTTGTTGGGCGAGCCGCCGCCGGGCATCCCCGACACCGGTTCGCCGTACGTTCTGGTGGCGCGTGACCTGTCGCCTGCGGTGACCGCCGGCCTCGATCCGCAGCAGGTGCTCGCGATCGTCACCGAGCGGGGCGGACCGACCAGCCACACCGCCGTGCTGGCCAAGTCGCTCGGCATCCCGGCTGTGGTCGGTTGCCCGGGGGTGGCCTCGCTGCGCAGCGGGCAGCGGGTGATGGTGGACGGCTCCGCCGGTGAGGTGACGGCGGACCCTGATCAGGCCGCCCTCGGTGCGGCGAATCGCGGCTCCGGCGCCGCGACCGGGTCGGATCCGGCCGGATCGGCCGCGGCCGGTCGTGGTCCAGGGCGCACCCGCGACGGCCGCCCGGTGCAGCTGATGGCCGCGGTCGGCAGCAGCGTCGATGTCGCTGACGCCCTCGACGCGGGCGCCGAGGGGGTCGGGGTGTTCCGCACCGAGTTCGCCTTCCTCGACCGGATCGATCCGCCGAGCGTGGCCGAGCAGGCAGCGGCGTACCGCGAGGTGTTCGACGCTTTCCCGGCGCGGCAGGTCACGGTCCGGACGCTCGACATCGGGGCCGACAAGCCGGCGCCGTACGTGCGCTTGGGCGAGCAGTCGAACCCCGCGCTCGGGGTCCGCGGGCTGCGGGTCGCGCGCCGGCACCCTGAGCTGCTGACCGACCAGCTCACCGCGATCACGAGCGCCGCGCGAGGGTCGGCGGCCGAGGTGCGGGTCATGGCGCCGATGGTCGCGACCGCGGCGGAGGCGGCGTGGTTCGCCGCGCACGCGCACGAGGCCGGAGTCACCACCACCGGCGTGATGGTCGAGGTGCCGGCCGCGGCGTTGCGCGCCGGCGACCTGCTGCGGGTCGTCGACTTCGTCTCGATCGGGAGCAACGACCTCGCGCAGTACACGTTCGCGACGGATCGGGCCGACAGCGAGCTCTCGGACCTGCTCGACCCGTGGCAGCCGGCCTTCCTGGACCTGGTCGCGACCGTGCTTCGCGCCGGCGCGATCGCCGGCCGGCCGGTGACGGTCTGCGGCGAGGCGCCGAGCGACCCACTGCTCGCGCTGGTGCTGGTCGGGCTTGGCGCGGCGGCGTTGTCGATGACGCCGCGGGCGCTGGCGGACGTGCGGATGACGCTGGCCCGGCACAGCTACGACGACTGCGTCGGTTTCGCGGCCGCTGCGGTCTCGGCCGACGGGCCATCCGAGGCCCGGGCCCGGGTCCGAGCCGCCCTCGACCCTTCCTGAGCAATGTCACATTGCCCTGGCATTTCCGGGGGTGATGTCACATTGCCCCCACGAAGTGTGGGGCAATGTGACATTGCTTGTTACGGTCCTGGGTATGCGGGTTGCCGGTGTGGGCGGGGTCGGGATCGAGGTCTTCGTCGAAGGGCCGGAGGACGGTACGCCGGTGCTGTTCATGCACGGGTGGCCGGACACGCATCGGCTCTGGCGCCATCAGGTCGCGGCGCTGAGCGCGGCGGGCTATCGCACGATCGCGCCGGACCTGCGTGGCTTCGGTGAGTCGGACCGGCCCGAGGACGTCGCGGCGTACAAGATCGCCAACACCGTCGCCGACATGGTGGCGGTACTCGACGAGGTCGGGGTCGACAAGGCCAACGTGGTGGCGCACGACTGGGGCGCGGTCGCCGGCTGGGGCCTCGCGGCCTTCGTGCCGGATCGGGTCGAACGGCTGGTGGCGGTGTCGGTCGGGCATCCGAAGGCGTTCGCCGAAGCGGGCTTCGAGCAGCGGATGCGCGTGCTCTACATGCTGCTGTTCAACCTGCCGGTGATCGCCGAGCAGTGGTTCGGCATGTTCGGCGCGCAGATGCTCGCGAGCCATCGCGACCGCGAGGCGGTGCTCGCCGAGCTCGAGCGACCGGGTGCGCTCACCGCGGGCTTCAACTGGTACCGCGCGAACGCGAGCCCGCGCACGATCGTCAACCCGCCGCCCGAGCTGCCGCCGATCCGTTGCCCGGTCATGGGCGTGCTCGGCCCGCGCGACATCGCGCTCGTCGAGAAGCAGATGACCGGCTCGCAAGCCCACATCGAAGGGTCGTGGCGCTACGAGAAGATCGAGGGCGCCGGGCACTGGCTTCAGCTCGATGCCCCCGATGAGCTCAACCGCCTGCTGGTGGACTTCCTGGGCTCGTAGCGCCGCGCCCGGACGGGCCCGGACCGCGCGAGCCGTGTCCGACGATGTCGGGCTCGAGGCTCTCGTGCTCGCCGCCGGTGGACGGCGGTGACATTCCGAGCGACTCGCCGAGCTCGGTGCCTTCGGCGACCTGCTCGTCGCTGCCCTTGGCGCCCATCACCGTGCGCAACGGGATCTCCTTGAGCCGCAAGGCCAGCAGGAAGGCAATAATCGCGAACGGTACGGCGGCGAGGAACACCACGTGCAGTGAGTCGCTGAACGCCACCCGAAGGCCGTTGCGGATCGGCGCCGGCAAGAGCTTCACCGCGGCCGGGTTGGCACTCACCGACGTACCGTGCAGGTGCTTGAGTGCCGCAGCCGGAACGTGCTTGGGCAGGTTGGCGGCGAGCCGGTTGTCGAAGACCGTGCCGAAGACCGCGACTCCGATCGAGCCGCCGATCGACCGGGAGAACGTCGCGAGCGAGGTCGCGACTCCCAGCTCGGTGTAGGGCACGGAGTTCTGCGCGGCGATCAGGAGGACCTGCATCGTGAGACCGAGGCCGGCGCCGAGGATCGCCATGAAGATCGCCGTCTCCCAGAACGGCGTGGTCGTACCGATGTGGGAGAACAGATAAAGCGCGACGGTCGTCAGTGCGGTGCCCGCGATCGGGAACCGGCGATACGTGCCGGTCGAGGAGATCCGGCGCCCGCTGTAGATCGCGAACACCAGGACCAGCACCATGATCGGGATCAGCTGCAGCCCTGAGCTGGTCGGCGACGCACCGTGTACGACCTGCAGGAACAACGGCAGGAAGGTCAGCGCGCCGAACATCGAGAAGCCGACGATCGCACCGGTCCCGAACGACACCCGGAACACCCCGTTGCGGAACAGGTGCAGCGGCACGATCGGTTCGGTCGCGCGGCGCTCGATCGCGATGAAGATGCCGAGCAGGACCAGCGACGCGATGCCGAGGCAGACGATCGTTGCCGAACCCCAGGCGTACGTCGATCCACCCCAGGTCAGCATCAGGATCAGCGCGACGACGGAGGCGGACATGACCGAGGCGCCGAGGTAGTCGATGTCGTGCTCGATCCGAGTGGTGCGCGCATGCAGCACAGCGGCGACGACGAACAGGGCGATCGCGCCGATCGGCAGGTTGATGTAGAAGACCCAGCGCCACGACAGGTCGTCGGTGAAGAAGCCACCGAGCAGCGGGCCCGCGACACTCGAGACCGCGAAGACCGCGCCGATCAGGCCGGTATAGCGACCACGATCGCGCGGCGGCACGATGTCGCCGATGATCGCCTGCGCCCCGACGATCAGCCCACCGGCGCCGAGGCCCTGCAGTGCGCGGAAGCCGATCAGCTCGTTCAGGTTCTGTGAAAGTCCGGACAACGCCGACCCGACCAAGAAGATGACGATTGCGGCCTGGAAGAAGCGCTTGCGTCCGTAGAGGTCGCCGAGCTTGCCCCACAGCGGGGTGGAGACGGTCGACGCCAGCAGGTACGACGTGACCACCCACGACAGGTGGTTGAGCCCGCCGAGGTCGCCGACGATGGTCGGCAGCGCGGTCGCGACGATCGTCTGGTCGAGCGCGGCGAGCAGCATGCCGAGCATCAGCCCGGTGAATACGAGCCGGATCTGGCGCGTCGAGAGCGCGATCGGGCCGCTGGTCGCGGTCATGTCGAGGTCAGACATCAGTGGGGTGCTCCAGTTCTTCTGCAAGCAGCTCAAGGCCGCGCAGCATGGCGCGTTGCTCGGCCGGACGCATCCGGTCGAGGGCGCGCTGCACGGGCCGGAATCGGGTGTCGAGCAGCGTCTCGGCGAGAGCCCGGTGGGTCTCCGCGACCTGCACCAGGGTGCGGCGCCGATCGGTCGGGTCCTCGATCCGCTCGACCAGCCCGCTGTCCTCGAGATCAGTGACGACCTGGCTGGCCGTGGCCAGCGAGACGCCGAGCCGGGCGGCCAGCGTGCTCACGCTCATCCGCTCGTCGGCGACGACCTGCATCAGGGCGGCCACGTGCCGCGGCGCGGGCGGCGACTGCTTCCAGGCCGCCTGGGTGTGGGCGTCGACCGGCATCGGGGTGCGCTCGAGCCGTCGTACGACGGTCCGGAACGCGGCGAGCAGGTGAGCCGCGGAGGCCGCGGTGGCGGCCCCGGTCGGGGCCGGTGTCCGCGCAGGGGTCTGAGCCACGGCGCCATTGGTCATGGGGGAACTGTACAACAATTGCTTCGTACAATCAAACCGTTTTAACTGTCGAATAGTTCTGGAGATGACCTTGGTCGAAGCGTTCAAGTGACGCGGCCGGGGTGCCGTACAAACAAGGGAGCGTGTGACAAATCGCATGCTCCCGCCCTCGTCCCCACGGTCGGAGTAAGCCTGATGCACCATCGCGCCATCCTCGTCCGCGCGTTCACTTCCGCCGCCGTCGTGGCGGCGGTCGCGCTCCCGGTGGCGATCGGCTCGATGTCGACAGCGTCCGCTGCGAAGGTGTACGACGGCCCGGACGTCGCGTCCTACCAACATCCGCACCCGACCAAGGCGCACCCGCACGGCCAGCCGATCAACTGGCAGCAGGTGAAGAAGGCCGGCAAGGAGTTCGCGATCGTCAAGGCGACTGAGGGCACGACGTACGTCAACCCGTACTTCAACGGGCCGTACTACAACGACTACGCCGATGCGGCCGCCGCCGGTCTTGTGCACGGCTCGTACCACTTCGCGCGGCCGGGACTTCCCGTTGGTGTCACGGCGCGGGCGCAGGCCCAGTTTTTCGCGCAGACCATCGGAGCCGTGAACACGACGGCGACGCTTCCGCCGGCGCTCGACCTCGAGGTGACCGGCGGTCTGAATCCCGGCCAGCTCGTGACCTGGGCGCAGGACTTCCTGCTCGAGATGCGCACGCTGACCGGCCGGACGCCGATGCTCTACACCTATCCGTCGTTCTGGACCAATGACATCAGCGACCCGTCGGCCCTGGCGCGCTATCCGATGTGGATGGCGGAGTACGGCGTACGCAAGGGCCCGGTGTCCGATCTCTGGCAATACACGTCGACCGCTCGGATCAAGGGGATCGTAGGCCGGGTCGACGAGTCGAGGTTCGTCGGCACGAGCGGCCTGCCCTGGGCGACGCTGTCGAACGGCACGGTTGCAACGCCGTGGGTTGCGTCGGCGCCAGCCGCTCCGGTCTCGGTGCGCACATCGGTCAACGCCACCGCAGTGACCGTCTCGTGGCTGCCCGGCGATGCCGGCACGAGCCCGGTCACGAGCTATCAGGTCACCGCATCACCCGGCGGTCAGATCGTGACCGTGGGCGGCTCCACGATGTCGGCGACCGTGAGCGGGTTGTCGACCCAGCAGGCCTACACCTTCACGGTCACCGCGACCAACAGCGTTGGCACCAGCCCGGCCACCGCACCGACCGCGCCGGTGACCCCGTCGATCCCGACCACGCTTGCGGCAAAGGTTCAGCCGGCGGCGACGTTTGGTACGCCACTGGCGTTGCAGGCGACGCTGCTGCGCGCGGACACCCACGCCGCGTTGCCCAACCGCCGGGTGCTGATCTACCGGCGCGAGGTGCCTGCTAGCAACTGGGTGCGGGTCCGCAATCTGAGGACCGACAGCAACGGGCTGGCCTCGGCGGTGCTGCACCCGAAGCGCAACGCCGAGCTCGAGGCGGTCTTCCCGGGCGGTTCGGGCGTCGCGCGATCTGAGGCGTTCGAGAACTACGTCGTTCGGCCGACGGTTGCAGCCTCGATCTCGGCGACGACCGTGCGGTCGGGCAGTCTGGTCACGATCGGTGGCCGGGCGGCACCATTCCACGCCGGGCAGCGGGTCGAGCGCGAGGGGTTCTTCGACGGGGCGTGGCACGTCTGGGCGACGTCCCGGATCGGTCCGCGCGGCCGCTACGTCTTCCGCTTCCGGCCGACGCTCAAGACGGTCGACGTCTACCGGATCGTTGTTGCGGCGACCCAGCGGCACGGCGCCGGGCACTCCCAGCGGCTTCAGCTCACCGTTCGCTAGTACGGCTGCTGGCCCTTCACGGCGCCGGGCCGCACAATGTCAGTGCGCGTACCGCACGCGCGAGCGTGCCAGCGACCTGTGGGGGCCCGAGTGCGAAGCACGATGCAGGACTTTCCGCTCACGATCGGCTCGATCCTGCGCTTCGGCGCCGAGGTCTTCGGCGACAGCGAGGTCGTGACGCTAGGTGAAGGCGGGGTGCGCAGGCGGCGTTCGTACGCCGAGACGGCAACTCGCGCGGCCCGGCTGGCCAACGGATTGCGATCGCTCGGCATTGACGGCGATCAGCGGGTCGCGACGTTCATGTGGAACAACGCCGAGCACTTCGAGGCCTATCTCGCGATCCCGTCGATGGGCGCGGTGCTGCACACGTTGAACATCCGGCTGTTCCCCGAGCAGATCGTCTATATCGCCAATCACGCCGACGACCAGGTCATCATCGCCGACTGCTCGCTCGTGCCGTTGCTGGCGAAGGTGCTCGGTGAGATGCCGGCCGTGCACACCGTGCTCGTCACCGGCGACGGTGATGTCAGTGCACTCAAGGAGACCGGCAAGCAGATCCTGTCCTACGAGTCGGTGCTGGCTGATGCGTCGGGATCGTTCGACTGGCCGGAAGAGGTCGACGAGCGCTCCGCTGCGGCGATGTGTTACACCAGCGGCACGACGGGCAACCCGAAGGGTGTTGCGTACTCCCATCGGTCGTGTTGGTTGCACTCGATGTCGGTCAGCACGGCCAACAACAACGGTCTCGGTGCGGACGACCGGACGATGCCGATCGTTCCGATGTTCCATGCGAATGCGTGGGGTACGCCGTACGCCGCGGTCATGGCCGGTGCGGACCTGATCATGCCCGATCGGCACCTGCAGGCCGAGCCGCTCGTCGGCCTGATCGAGGCCGAGAAGGTGACGGTGTCGGCGGCGGTGCCGACGATCTGGAACGACATCCTGCAATACCTGCGCGCGAACCCCGGGCACGACCTCTCGACGGTGCGGGCCGTGCTGTGCGGTGGTTCGGCGGTGCCACGGGCGTTGATCAGCGCGTTCGACCAGGAGTTCGGGATCACGATCATCCAGGGTTGGGGGATGACCGAGACCTCGCCGGTCGCGTCGGTGGCGAAGCCGCCGGTCGGTCTCACCGGCGAACGGGCATGGGACTACCAGTCGAAGGCCGGCCGGCTCCTGTTCGGTGTCGAGGGCCGGATCGTGGACGACGCCGGCCAGGTCATGGCGCGCGACGGCAAGGCCGTCGGCGAGCTGGAGGTTCGCGGGCCGTGGGTCACCGCGGCGTACTTCCAGGACGACGACCCGGCGAAGTTCGACGACGGTTGGCTGCGGACCGGCGACGTCGGGACGATCGACCCGCAGGGCTACATCACGTTGACCGACCGGTCGAAGGACGTCATCAAGTCGGGCGGTGAGTGGATCTCGTCGGTCGAGCTCGAGGTCGAGCTGATGGCGCATCCGGCGATCCTCGAGGCGGCGGTGGTCGGCGTACCGGACGATCGATGGCAGGAGCGACCGCTTGCGTGCGTGGTGCCGATGGAGGGTCAGTCGATCGACCCCGACGAGGTGCGGGCGTGGCTGTCGGACCGGGTCGCGAAGTGGTGGCTGCCGGAACGCTGGGCGATCATCGAGACGGTGCCGAAGACCAGCGTCGGGAAGTTCGACAAGAAGGTGCTCCGCAAGGCCTACGCTGACGGCGAGCTCGACGTCACCACCCTCTGAGCAATGTCACATTGCCCCACACTTCGTGGGGGCAATGTGACATCACCCCCACAAAGGGCTGGGCGATGTGACATTGCTTTGGGGCGGTTGCCGGGGGCACGGTCGGGTTGTACGAATGAACCGACTTCGGGCCGCAAACGATTGATCCATGGGCGGCCGGTCCGGAGCGGAGGGACAGCGTGGACGAGCGGCTGACCTCCTACGTGCGGGAGCGCTGGCCCGATCTCGTCCAGGATGCGGCGCGGCGTTGCGACGACGCCGATTCGAGGACGTCCCAGGAGCTCGCGCTCTCGGCCCTGATCCGGGTCGCCGCCCGTTGGCGGTTTGCCGGCAACCGGGACGATCCGGATCCCCGGGTACGCCGGGCACTGGCGCGCGCCTGCCGCGCGCACGAGCGGGCTCGGCCGCCGCAGTCGCCGATCGACTTCCAGCTGATGGAGGTCGGAGTGGCTGGCGTTCGTGTGGACGAGTCGGCCGAGACCGTGGTCGTCGAGCCGGCCATCCTCGGCGTCGACGAGGTGCTGGCGATCTTGACTCGCCGGGTGCGGCAGGTCAGGCAGCGCCGCGCGCTGACCGCGTCCGTCGCCGCGGTCGTGGTCGTGGTAATCGCCGTGTCGGCGCTGGGGTCATCGGGCTCGGGATCGGGGAGTACGGCGAAACTGCACCACCACGCGCGAAAGGCCGCGCCGGTGACCGAGGCGGTGTTCCCGAAGCGGTTGATCGACTTCGCAAGTGGCGTGACGGCCGGCGGCGGCTTCATCTGGACCATCGAGAGCCGGGCGACCAGGAGCGGCTCGATCTCCTACATCGTCGAGCGCAATCCGGTGACCGGCGCGGTCGAGAGCCGCTACCGCGTGCCGCAACCCGACGACCACATCAGCTATGGCCTCGGCAAGGTCTGGGCCTGGCACAACCAGGCCGACTTCCACTACACCGCGATCGCGACCGTGGACCGGCTCGGTCAGCTCTCCACCTTGCGCACATCGCCCTCGGTCGCGATCGACGACGTGGCGTTCACCAGGGACTTCGCCTGGCTGACCGAACCGACGGCCAACCAGGTGACCGCGATGCACAACAACGTCCTTAGCTTGGGCGAAGGCTCGACGGTCGTCGGCGCGCGGTTCGTCATCCCGCTGAGCGCGACCTCCGTCCTGGTCGCCGGGCGAAGCGGCACGATGCGGGTGTTGCCGAGCGGCCAGTTCGTCTACCTCGGCGTAAGGGGTCTGAGCCTGCTCGCGTCCGCGCCGTCGTACGGGATCTGGATCGCACGAGGCCCGGTGCTGACCTACCAGACGCGGATCGATGAGCCACCGAGTGTGACCCTCCGGTTGCCGCTCGATGTGGCCTCGGTCACGGGCGACCCGGCGCAAGGCGTGTACGTCGCGCTGCGCAGCAACAACCCGTTCCACTACGACCCGTACCTCGTCTACTACTCACCGGCCGCGCTGCGGTCTCGGCATCCGGTGCCGACGGCCCGGCTCGACGGCCTGCTCCAGGCCGAGGGCATGACGGCGGACCCTGCGGGTGGAGTGGTCTTCGTGACCAACAACGGGGCGATTGACGAGTGGAACCCGCTGGGACTGACCAGCCGCCGGTTGTTGGCCCGCGACCAGCAATCCGCGCTGGGATAACCTCTTCGACGCGGCCGAAACGCCGCGAGGAGGCTTCGCCTAGTCCGGTCTATGGCGCCGCACTGCTAATGCGGTTTGGGGTAACCCCCCATCCCGGGTTCAAATCCCGGAGCCTCCGC
>CAYNDD010000095.1:0-11050 GCA_964395425.1 uncultured Frankiaceae bacterium | reverse complement strand
AGCCGAACGCGAGGCGGCCCTCGCGCGGGTGCCGGCCGCGAGCCCGGCCGTCCACAGCGTCGCGGTGATGGAGCTCGGCGCGCTCGTCTGCACCGCCCGCGCACCCGCGTGCGAGCGCTGCCCCGTCAGCTCGACCTGTGCGTGGTTTCGGGCCGGCCGGCCCGGGGGCGGCCGCGCGCGACCGGTGCAGGCCTACGCGGGGACCGATCGGCAGGTGCGCGGCCGGTTGCTCGCCGTTCTCCGTGCTGCCACCGGCGCGGTCGACCGGCCCGAGCTCGATGCCGTCTGGGACGACGACGCCCAGCGCGAACGGGCGCTGGCCGGGCTGCTGGCCGACGGGCTGGTCCAGTCCGCCGGGCCGGGCCGATACCGGCTGCCGGCATGAGGTACGGGTTCGCCCATCGGGGCGGCTCGCACGGGCCCGACAACACGCTGGCCTCGTTCGAGGGCGCACTCGCCAAGGGTGCGCCCGGACTCGAGACGGACGCCTGGCTCACCCGCGACGGGCTGGTCGTGCTCGATCACGACGGCCTGGCCGGACCGGATCGCCGCGACCCGATCGCGACCGCGCGGCGCGGCGATCTTCCCGCGCACATCCCGACCCTCGCCGAGCTCTACGAACGCTGCGGCATCGACTTCGACCTGGCGATCGACGTCAAGTCCGGGGGGATCGCCGATTCGGTCGCCGCGGTCGCCGAGGAGCACGCCGCGGACGCCCGGCTGTGGGTGGTCGCGTCGGATCCGGCGTACATCGAGCACCTCGCGACCGGGCATCGCGCCGTGACCATCCGTGGCAACCAGATCCGCTCCCGCCGGCGGCGGAGCGTGCTCGCCCGGGCCCGCGACGCCGGTGCGGAAGCGGTCAACGCGCGCTGGATGTGGTGGACCCGACCACTCGTCGACGAGGTGCACGCGCTGGGGATGCGGGCATTCGGGTACGACGCGCAGCGCCGGTCATCGCTCGACCGATCACTGGCGATCGGGCTCGACGGCGTGTTCAGTGACCACGTCGACCGGATGCGGGCCGCCCTCGAAGCAGCCGACCGTGCGGCTGGCTAGGCCTCAGTCGCCGGGGTCTCGACTGCGGCGCCGGCACCTGGCGTGACGGTCTCGACCGGCAGCGCATCCGGCGCCACCGGCTTGACCTCGCCGCGGAAGGTGAACCGCTCCTCGTCATCGACAGTTTCGATGTCGACCACGACGATCTGGCCTGCGGTGAGCTCGCCGTAGAGGATCTTCTCGGACAAGATGTCCTCGATCTCGCGCTGGATGGTGCGCCGCAGCGGGCGCGCTCCGAGCACGGGGTCGTAACCCTTCTTGGCCAGCACCCGCTTGGCGTCCGCGGTGAGCTCGATCGCCATGTCGCGGTTCTTCATCGCCGCATCGACCCGGCTGATCATCAGGTCGACGATCTGGACGATGTCGTCCTCGGTCAGCTGGTGGAAGACGATCGTGTCGTCGACCCGGTTGAGGAACTCCGGCTTGAAGTGCGCCTTGAGCTCCTCGTTGACCTTCATCCGCATGCGGTCGTAGTTGTTCGCGTCGTGGTCACCGCCGGCGAAGCCGAGGTTGAGGCCCTTGGCGATGTCCCGCGTACCGAGGTTGGTGGTCATGATGATCACGGTGTTCTTGAAGTCGACCGTGCGACCCTGCGAGTCGGTCAGCCGACCGTCCTCGAGCACCTGGAGCAAGGTGTTGAACACGTCGGGGTGAGCCTTCTCGACCTCGTCGAACAGCACGACCGAGAACGGCTTGCGCCGCACCCGTTCGGTGAGCTGGCCGCCCTCTTCGTAGCCGACGTACCCGGGCGGTGATCCCACCAGCCGGGACACGCTGTGCTTCTCCATGAACTCGCTCATGTCGAGCTGGATCAGCGCGTCCTCGTCGCCGAACAGGAACTCGGCGAGGGTCTTCGACAGCTCGGTCTTGCCGACGCCGGAGGGGCCGGCGAAGATGAACGACCCACCGGGCCGCTTCGGGTCCTTCAGGCCGGCCCTGGTGCGCCGAATCGCCTGCGACACCGCCTTGACCGCCTGCTCCTGGCCGATGACCCGCTTGTGCAGCTCGTCCTCCATCCGCAGCAGCCGCGACGTCTCTTCCTCGGTCAGCTTGAAGACCGGGATACCGGTCCAGGTCGCGAGGACCTCGGCGATCTCCTCGTCGCTGACCTCGGCGACGACGTCCATGTCGCCGGCCTTCCACTCGCGCTCACGGTCGGCCTTCTGCGCGAGCAGCGTCTTCTCGCGGTCGCGTAGCGAGGCGGCCTTCTCGAAGTCCTGCGCGTCGATCGCGCTTTCCTTCTCGCGCCGCACCGCGGCGATCCGCTCGTCGAACTCGCGCAGGTCCGGCGGCGCGGTCATCCGGCGGATCCGCATCCGTGACCCGGCCTCGTCGATCAGGTCGATCGCCTTGTCGGGCAGGAACCGGTCGGAGATGTAGCGGTCGGCGAGCGTTGCGGCCGCGACCAGGGCGGCGTCGGTGATCGAAACCCGGTGGTGCGCTTCGTAGCGGTCGCGCAGGCCCTTGAGGATCTCGATCGTGTGGGCCAGCGAGGGCTCACCGACCTGGATCGGCTGGAAGCGGCGCTCGAGCGCGGCGTCCTTCTCGAGGTACTTGCGGTATTCCTCGACCGTGGTCGCGCCAATGGTCTGCAGCTCGCCGCGCGCGAGCATCGGCTTCAGAATGCTGGCCGCGTCAATCGCGCCCTCGGCCGCACCGGCGCCGACCAGGGTGTGAATCTCGTCGATGAACAAGATGATGTCGCCGCGGGTGCGAATCTCTTTCAGGACTTTCTTCAAACGCTCCTCGAAGTCACCGCGATAGCGGCTGCCGGCGACCAATGCGCCGAGGTCGAGGGTGTAAAGCTGCTTGTCCTTGAGGTTTTCCGGCACTTCGGCCTTCACGATGGCCTGGGCGAGCCCTTCGACCACTGCGGTCTTGCCGACGCCCGGCTCGCCGATCAGAACCGGGTTGTTTTTGGTACGGCGGGACAGCACCTGCATAACCCGCTCGATTTCCTTTTCCCGGCCAATGACCGGGTCGAGCTTGCCCTCGCGGGCGGCCTGAGTGAGGTTGCGGCCGAACTGGTCGAGCACGAGGCTCGTACTGGGCGCGCCCTCGCCGGCCGCACCCGGCGCGACCGGCTCCTTGCCCTGATAGCCGCTGAGCAGCTGGATGACCTGCTGGCGGACCCGGTTGAGGTCCGCGCCGAGCTTGACCAGCACCTGCGCGGCGACGCCCTCGCCCTCGCGGATCAGGCCGAGCAGGATGTGCTCGGTGCCGATGTAGTTGTGTCCGAGCTGCAATGCCTCGCGGAGGCTGAGCTCGAGGACCTTCTTCGCTCGCGGCGTAAACGGAATGTGGCCGCTGGGCGCCTGCTGGCCCTGGCCGATGATCTCTTCGACCTGCTGCCGGACGCCTTCGAGTGAGATGCCGAGCGACTCGAGTGCCTTGGCCGCGACGCCTTCGCCCTCGTGGATCAGGCCAAGCAGGATGTGCTCGGTACCGATGTAGTTGTGGTTGAGCATCCTGGCTTCTTCCTGTGCCAGGACGACGACCCGTCGCGCGCGGTCGGTAAACCGTTCAAACATGCCTGCTCCTCGGCCGAAGCGGCGCGGGGGAACCCGCTTTTGTCCTCACCCGCATGCTAGCCCGGGTACGACTCCGACATCGGTCGCTGTCCGGAACCCGCTACGCGAGATACAACTTCATCGGCCCGGATGCCATTCCGGTTCAGCCGCCGGCGGAATCTGGTTTCGGCCAGACGGGTGCAATCGCTACTTCTTGGACGCGGCGTAGCGCGCGAGCACGTCGGCGCTGATCCGGCCCCGCTCGCTCACCTTGATGTTGTGCGAGCGAGCCCACGCGCGCACCGCCGAGGAGTCGACCCCGCCGGTCGAGCGCTGGCCGCGGCGTCGGCCCGGGCCGGCCGCGGCTCGTCCGGCCCGGCGGCCGGCCGCGACATACGGAGCGAATGCTTCGCGCAGCTTTGCCCCGTGTCGCTCGCACACGTCGATTTCGTACGCCGCGCCATCGACAGCGAATCGGACGGTCTCGACTCCCGCGGTGTCATCACCGTGCAAGTCGCAAACCAACAGAACCTGGAATCGCTGCGCCATTGTGAATTCCCCTCACTGAGTATGTTTCACCCACATTAGCGCAGCCAATTTCACGGCAGAAAGCGTAAGTGGTAATGCGCGCGGGATTATTCGCCGCGCACCATGGGGAAGACGATCACGTCGCGAATATTTCCACCGGTCAACAACATCAGCAGTCGATCGACGCCAAGGCCCATCCCGCCCATCGGCGGCGCGCCGTACTCGAGGGCCCGAAGGAAATCCTCGTCGAGCTGCATTGCTTCGGGATCGCCACCGGCGGCTTTCACCGACTGCTCGGTCAGCCGGCGGCGTTGCTCCACGGGGTCAACCAGCTCGGAGTACGCCGGAGCGAGCTCCACCCCGTTGATCACGAGATCCCAGGCCTCGGCCAGGCGCGGATCATCCCGATGCGGGCGCGCGAGCGGGCGCACCGAGGCCGGATAGTCCGCGACGAAGGTCGGCTCGATCAAGGTGTGCTCGACCAGTTGCTCGTAGATCTCCAGGACGATCTCGCCGGCGTCCCAGCCCGGCTGCAGGCCGATTTCGCGGTCGCTGCAGATCTGCCGCAGATCGTCGGCCGAGGTGTCCGGCGTGATCGGCTCGCCGGTCGCCTCGCTCACCGCCTCGAAGATCGGCAGCCGCCGCCACGGCTGGTCGAGCTCGAGTTCGCCCCCGCCGTTTCGCGGCACCACGGTCGAGCCCAGGGCCCGGGCGGCGTCGAGCACGATCGCGCGGGTGAGGTCGGCCATCGTGTCGTAGTCGCCGAACGCTTCGTACACCTCGAGCATGGTGAATTCCGGGCTGTGCGTGGTGTCGACGCCTTCGTTGCGGAAGTTGCGGCCGATCTCGTACACCCGCTCGAATCCGCCCACCACCATCCGCTTGAGCCACAGCTCGATCGCAATCCGCAGGAACCGCTGCTCGCCCAATGCGTTGAGGTGAGTCTCGAACGGCCGCGCCGATGCGCCGCCGTGCATGACCTGCAGCACCGGCGTCTCGACCTCGATGAACCCGCGATCGTTGAGGGTCTGACGCATCGAGCGGAGCACGGTCGCGCGCGACTCGACGAACCGGCGGCTGTCCGGGTTGACGAGCAGGTCGAGATAACGCCGGCGGACGCGAGCCTCCTGGTCGGCCAATCCGCGCCACTTCTCCGGCAGCGGTCGCAGCGCCTTGCTCGCCAGCGTCCATGCGTCGGCGAGCACCGAGAGCTCACCGCTGCGGCTGGAGATGACCTCGCCATCGACGCTGACGTGGTCGCCAAGGTCGATGTCGCGCTTCCAGTCGCCGAGCCGTTCCGCGCCGAGCCGGTCGAGCGACAACATGACCTGCACCTCGCCGGAGCCGTCCCGCAAGGTGGCAAAGCACAGCTTGCCGCCATCCCGCTTCAACATCACCCGCCCGACCACGGAGACGTGCTCGCCGGTCTCGGTGTCAGGGGCAAGGTCGGGGAAGCGCGCCCGCAATGCCCCGTTGGTCGTCGTACGGGGAACTCCGACCGGGTAGGCATCGACACCGGCGGCCTGCAACCGCTGCAGTTTTGCCTGGCGT
Source organism: uncultured Frankiaceae bacterium (assembly GCA_964395425.1). Lineage (GTDB taxonomy): Bacteria > Actinomycetota > Actinomycetes > JAFAQI01 > JAFAQI01 > DATAUK01. The sequence continues at coordinate 5,402 of CAYNDD010000095.1, read as the reverse complement.
ACCGCCTCTTGCTCGGAACGCTCCTCGGATCCCCGCCCAACCATGTGCCGCAGGCTACCGACTAAGCAATGTCACATTGCAAAGCGTTTCCGGGGGGTGATGTCACAGTGCCCCCACGAAGTGCGAGGCAATGTCACATTGCTTGGAACGCCGGGGCGGGGTCGGCGTGGCTCAGGTCTGGTTGCGGTCGAAGACCAGGCGCAGGCCGATCAAAGTGAGGTCGGGCTCGTACTCGGTTACCGTCTCGCACTCGTCGATCACCAGCGCGGCGAGCCCGCCGGTCGCAACCACGACCGGCTCGGCCGAGAGTTCCTCGCTGATCCGGCGGACCAGGCCGTCGATCTGGCCGGCGAAGCCGTAGATCAGACCCGACTGCAGCGCCTCGACCGTGCTCTTGCCGATGACCGACCGCGGCCGGGCCAGCTCGACCTTGAACAGCCGGGCACCGCGCGCGGCGAGGGCGTCGATCGACAGCTCGATCCCGGGCGCGATCGCTCCCCCGAGGAACTCACCCTTGTCGCTGACCACGTCGAAGTTGGTCGAGGTCCCGAAGTCCACCACGATCGCCGGCCCGCCGAAAAGGTTGTAGGCGGCCAAGGTGTTTACGATCCGATCGGCGCCGACCTCGCGCGGGTTGTCGTACAACAGCGGTACGCCGGTCTTCACCCCGGGCTCCACGATCACCGCCGGCACCGTCGGGTAATAGCGCGTGAAGACGCCGCGAAGCTCGTGCAGCACGGCCGGCACCGTGGAGCAGGCCGCGATCCCGTCCGGCTTGTCGCTGTCGACCAGCAGGCCCCGCAGCAACAGCGCGAGCTCGTCGGCAGTGGCGCGGGTGTCGGTCTTGATCCGCCACGACTCGACGAGGCGATCGCCGTCGAAGTGCCCGATGACGGTGTTGGTGTTGCCGACGTCGATGGTCAGAAGCATGGCTCAGGCTCCTCCGGCGGCGGGTCGATCCACCACCACATTGTCGATCAATCGGGTGTTCCCGATCCGGCCCGCCACGAGAAGTCGCAGCCGGTCGGTGTCGGCATCGGGGTCGCGCCAGGTCCGGTCGTCGACCGCGGCGAGATAGTCGATATCGATCATCGGCTGCGCCGCGAGGACCGCCCGCGCCGCCGAGATCGCCGCCGCGACCCCGCGACCGGCGTTGGCGGCACCGGCCCGAAGGGCCTGCGACAATGAGCGGGCCGCCACCCGCTCATCCGGGCTGAGGTAGCGGTTGCGGCTGGACAAGGCGAGACCGTCGGGCTCGCGAACGGTTTCGACCGATCGAACCTCGACCGGCTCGCCGCGCTCGGCGACCATCCGGCGGATCAGCTCGAGCTGCTGGGCGTCCTTCTCGCCGAAGAAGGCGAGGTCGGGTTTGATCAGCGTCAGGAGCTCCGCCACGACGGTCAGGACCCCGTCGAAATGCCCCGGCCGAGTCGCCCCTTCGAACTGCGCGCCCAGCCAGCCGGCATCGCGATGGACCAACTCCGCATCGGGCGGATACATCACCGCCTCGTCGGGCGCGAAGACGACATCCACGCCCTCCTGCTCGCAGGCCGCGAGGTCGGCCGCGAGGTCGCGGGGATAGCGCTGGAAGTCCTCACCGGCGCCGAACTGCAACGGGTTGACGAAGATCGTGACAAGCACGCTGTCGGCCTGCTCGCGAGCGACCTGCATCAGGCGGCGATGACCCGCGTGGATCGCACCCATCGTCATCACGACCGCGACCCGACCGGCCATCGCCGCCCGCGCGGCGGAGAGCTCCGCGCGGGTCGTGGCCACCACCGGTGCGCTCACAGCGGCTCCGGCGCGGCGAGCACGTCCAGCAAGGCACTCGCGCCCTCGGCACTCAACGTGCCGGCGGCCAGCGCCCGCAAGGCGGTCAGGCGCGACATCTCGACGTACGCCGCGGTGGCCTCGGGTGCCATCGACCTGATCGCTGCGAGATGGGCCGCAACCGTCCCGGCGTCGCCCCGAGCCACCGGTCCGGTCAGCGCCCGATCGCCGCGGCGAAGCGCGTTGTCGAGCGCCGCCCCGAGCAGCGGGCCGAGCATGCGTTGGGGGTGCTCGACGCCCGCCCTGGTCAGCACATCCCCGGCTTCGGCAACCAGGGTCACCAGGTTGTTCGCTCCGAACGCGAGGCCGGCATGGTAGGTCGACCGCAGCTCCTCCGCGATCCACACCGGCTCCGAGCCCATCTCGATCACGAGCGCCTCCGCGACCGGGCGCAGCCGCTCGGTCGTCGTGACTCCGAAGCAGGCGCCGTCGAGACGTTCGAGATCGACCTCGGTGCCGGTGAACGTCATCACCGGATGCAACGCCAGCGGCAAAGCTCCCCGGACGGTGAGCGGCTCGAGCACCTCGATCCCGTGCGCGCCGGAAGTGTGCGCGACCAGCGTCCCGGCACCGACCGCGGCCGCGTTCGCAAGCCCGGTGACCAGACCGGCCAGGGCATCGTCGGGCACCGCCAGCACCACCAGCTCTGCCGCGGCCGCGACCTCGTCTACCGGCTTGACCGGCACGTCCGGCAACAGGAGCCGCGCGCGAGCCCGGCTCGGCTCGGAGACCGCGGCCACCGCAACGACCCGGTGGCCGGCCCGGGCCAGGGCAGCCCCGAGCACGGCTCCGACCCGGCCGGCCCCGATCACGCCGACCGCAAGCCGAGCCGGCCGCTGCGCCGGGGGCAACACGCTCATTCGTCGTTCCAGTCCTCGTGACAGGCGGGGTACCGGACGGCACGAGAGTACGTCGTAGCGTCTCGGTCGTGGCGGCATACCCACGCCCGCGGACCTGGCGCACCGCGATGTCCGAGGCTCTCTACGGCGAATCCGGCTTCTACCTGGCCGGTGGCGGGCCGGGCCGGCATTTCCGCACCGCCGGCCACGTCCAGGCGCCCTGGGCCGGCGCGATCCACCGGCTCGCACGCCGGGTGGCGGACGGCCTCGGCTCGCCCGCGGCGTTCAGCCTGGTCGACGTCGGGGCCGGTGGTGGCGAGCTGCTCGCGGCCCTCGCCGATCTCGTCCCGCCGCACTGGTCGCTGGTCGGCGTCGATCCCGCTCAGCGGCCACCTGGCCTGCCCGACCGCGTCGAGTGGCAACCGGAGCCACCGGACGCCGTCGTCGGCTTGATCGTGGCCGTGGAGCTGCTCGACGTCGTACCGATCGATGTCGCGGTCCGCGGCACTGACGGCGTTCGACTGGTGACGGTCTCGCCGGGTGGTGAGGAGAGCGCCGGTGAGCTCGTGACCGGGCGAGACGCGCAGTGGCTGGCGACCTGGTGGCCGACCGCCGAGATCGGCGACCGCGCGGAGCTCGGCTGGCCGCGGGACGACGCGTGGCGCGCGCTGACCTCGCGGCTGACCCGGGGCGCTGCGGTCGCCGTCGACTACCCGGCCAGACCGTTGCGGGACACCGGCGGAACCCTGACCGCCTATCGCGACGGCCGCCAGGTGGCAGCGATCCCCGACGGCCGGCGCGACCTCACCGCGCACGTGCTGTTCGAGTCGCTGCGCACGGACGGTGACGTCGTGCTGAGCCAGCGAGCCGCCCTGCAGTCGCTCGGCGTCCTCGGCCGCCAACCGCAGTACGACGGCGACCCGGCCGGCTATCTGGCCGGGTTGGCGGCCGCCGGCGACGCTGCTGAGCTGCTCGACCCGGACGGTCTCGGCGACTTCACCTGGCTCGTCCACTGCGTGGACGTCGAGCCCCCGCTCTGAGGCCGCGACCGCAACGCTCGGCTACAGCGAGGCGATGCCGGCGCGAAAGGCCCAGGCAACGGCGGCGGCCCGGTCATTCACGTCGAGCTTGCCGAAGACGTTGTTGACGTGGGTCTTGACGGTCGCCTCGGTCACATACAACCGGGCCGCGATCTGGCGGTTGGTGAGGCCGTCCGCCATCAGCTGGAGCACCTCGGTCTCGCGTTCGGTGAGCGAGCCACCGGGCGGTATCGGGTCGGCCTGCGCCGGGGTCGAACCCGACGTCACCAACTCGACCAGCCGCTCCTGCACCGCGTGGTCGAGCCGGGTCCGGCCCTGCGTCGCATCGCGGATCGCCCGCTCGATCTCCTCCGAGCTCGCGTCCTTCGTCAGGTAGCCGCGGGCGCCGGCGCGAAGCGCCGCCATCACCGACTCATCATCGGCGTACGTCGTGAGGACCACCACCTCGACCTCGGGACACTCTGCGCGGATCCGCCGAGTCGCCTCGACCCCGTCGACCCGCGGCATCCGCAGATCCAGCAGCGCGACGTGGGGCGAGCTCGTCGCGACCAGCGAGACCGCCTGCTCGCCGTCCTCGCCGATGCCGACCACCTCGATGCCGTCGACCAGCCCGAGCATCAGCGCGAGCCCTTCGCGGACCAGGTTCTGGTCGTCGGCGATCACGACCCGGATCACCCCATCGACGTACCCGCTCATGCCGGCACCTCGTGCACCGAGGCGACCCGCACGACCGGCAATCGGAGCTCGACCGCGAAGCCGCGAGAGGTCGGGCCGGCATCCATCTGCCCGCCGGCGAGCGCCGCCCGCTCCCGCATGCCGCGCAGTCCGTTGCCGCCACCGGGCAGCGCCGCCCCGGCATCGTTGCCGCCGTCGTTGATCACCCGCAGGGTGACCTGCGAGTCGCCCCATTCGAGCCGGACATCGACCCGCGTCGCCGAAGTGTGCTTCCCGACGTTCGTCAGCGCCTCTTGCGCACCGCGGAACAGCGCGACGCTTGCATCCGGGGCAAGTGGGGCCGGCTCACCGACTTCTTCGAAGGTGGAAGCGACCGATGTGGTCCGCTCGAACTCGGCGACTAGCAGCGGGATCCGTTCCGGCCCGGGAAGTGCGTCATCGCGCAAGGTGCCCACCGCATCGCGAGCCTCCTCGAGACCGCTTCGCGCAAGCGCAACCGCGCGCTCGATCCGACTGCGCACCTCCGGGTCGACGTCGCGCGACGCCGCGAGCGCTCGGGTCGACTCGAGATGCAGCGACAGGCTCGACAACGTGTGCGCAAGGACATCGTGCAGCTCGCGCGCCAGCCGGGCGCGCTCGGCGACGACCGCGCTGCGCTCCTGCGCGTCGCGACTCTGCCGCAGCTCGTCGACGAGCTGCCCATTGCGCTCGGCCGAGTTGCGCACCTGACCGAAGAACAGCGCGGCCAGACCGAAGAACGCCGCACCCACGCCGTTGCCGATCCCCCCGGCGATGTCGTGGGTGCCGACGAACATCGTGCACAGCGTCACCGCAGCGACACCGCAACCGGCCGGTAGCAACGCCCGCGGCATCGGATACCAGACCGGCGCGATGAACAACACGGCGTAGCTGACGACGAAGACCTGTCCGTTGCCGGTGATGACCTGCAGCCACCCGCCGAGCCCGATCAGAGCGATCAGGATGGAGATGTTCAGCCAGTCGCCGCGGCGCCGGTGCG
>CAYNDD010000094.1:0-11222 GCA_964395425.1 uncultured Frankiaceae bacterium | reverse complement strand
GAAACGACGACGCCGATCGCGGCCACCGGCCCGAGGTCCTTGGTCGAGTTCGTCTCGGCGGCGAGCAAGCAAAGCATGCCGATGCTGACCGTGCTCGCACTCGCGATCAGGGCCGGCCCGGCACGACGCAAGGCAACCGCCATGGCGTCATGGCGATCCTCGTTGCGACGAAGCTCTTCGCGGTAACGGGCGACGAGCAGCAGGGCATAGTCGGTACCGGCGCCGAACACGAGCACCGTCAAGATGCCCGCGCTCTGCGCATTGACCGTAAGGCCGGCGTGCGCGGCCAGCAGATAGATCACCGCCTCGGCAACGGCGAGCGCGACACCCGCGCCGGTGACCGGCAACAGCCAGAGCAGCGGACTCCGATACGTGAGCAGCAAGATCACGGTAACCACAGCAATTGCCGCCCAAAGCAGTGTGCCGTCGATACCGGCGAACGCATCCGAAGAGGCCGCGGCGTAACCCGCGGGTCCGGTGACGTACACCGAGAGGCCGGGGTCACCGCGGGTGATCGTCAACACCTGGTTGACGACGTGGCTCGACCGGTTCCAGCCGTTCGGTCCGAGGTCGTACGGTACGACGACCTCCGCGGCCTGCCGGTCCGCGGACAGGATCGGTCCGGTGACCGGGCCGTCGGTCTTGGCCACCCCCGCAAACCGCGCCGCGTTGGCAGTGATGTGTGCCCGGTCGGTCGCAGTGAGGCCGGTGGTGCGCTCGTACACAACCACTGCGTCGATCAGGTCGGGCGACGAGAACGCAGCCTGTCGGTCCAGCACCTTGGTCGATTCGGCGCTTCCGGGCAGCCAGCTCATGGCTTGGTTGTGCTCGGCTCCACCGAGTCGACCGGCGAGCGGTGCGGCGACGCAAACGAGGCCGACCCAGAACGCAACGACGACAACCTTGCCGCGTCGCCCGACAATCAGCCGAATGATTCGGTCAATCTTCATGGACCAGATCCGTAGTGAAAGCGTGAACAGCCCCGTCACATCGATCCTGGCCGAGCCGCGACACACCGCACCAGGGGCGAAGGTCACCACCCTCGGAGCCGTGCCACCCCATGACTGATGGTGCGGAAGATCACACCTCTCGGAATCAGCCTCGGGACCTTCGTCCCTGCCACTCGCCATGGCAATTCGCGATCATGGAGGGCGAGGAGGCAGCCATGAAGACCGAGAACATGGAGCGGCCTGAACTCCAAACACAACAAGACCAAACGCAACGTGCCGCGGCGATCAAGCGAATCCAGAACAAGCGCGAGCTGGCAACGCATGCCGTGTCCTTCTTCGTCATCAACGCGGTGGTCGTCGTCATCTGGCTCACGACCGGTGGCGGTTACTTCTGGCCAGGCTGGCTGATCGGCCTCTGGGCCGCGGGGTTGGTTCTCCACGCGTGGGACGTGCTCCGGCGGCGCCCGATCACCGATGCCCAGATCGACGCCGAACTGCGACGCATGCAGCACTGAGCGGCGTACCGAAGGCCCTGTTGATCATGGCAAAGGGCGTGCTCAGTGGCGCGATCTAACCGCTTTTCGCCATGATCAACTGTGCGGATGCTGTTGGTAGAGACCGACCAGCAGGCCGTAGCGCGGTTGGTCGGCACCGGCCTCCTGCGCGCCGTTGACGAGCTCCGAGAGGCTGGCGGCGATCACCTCGGCCTGCTTCATCGTGAGGCGCAGGTGCCGCAGCGTCAGCAGGGGCTCGGGTGCCGCGTCGGTGATCTCGGCGGCCACCGCTTGAAGCGCGGCACCGATCGGCGCCGGCTGGTCGTCGGGAATCCTCATGATCGTTGCGACCCGCTGGTAGTAGCGCTCGGTTCCGCCGCGCACGGTCCGAGTCGAAACGGGTACGACGAGGCCGGCGTCGCAGAGTGACTTCAAATGGTGCGCGACGTTGCCCTTATTGGTGCCGACGACACTCGCGAGCTGGCTGATCGTCGCCGGCTCGCTCAGCTCGAACAGCAACCGCTGCCGGGTCGGGTGCGAGAGTGCCTTGAAGTGCTCCGGCGCAGAGAGCTCCATCGGTCCGTCGGGCACGAGATCAAGTGTTAATCTTTCTTGACGCTTTCGCAAGCGGGTGGTTTCCTCGACGCGTGAACCGCACCGAGACGTCCGAGATCATCGACGAGGTGATCCGGCTGATGGACGCGCACTACCTCGACCCCTCGGTCGCCGCCGAGGTCGCCCGAATCCTCCGAGCCCGATCGGCCGACGAGCCCTATCCGCCCGATCCGGCCGCGCTTGCCGACGCCGTGACCACGGATCTCCAGTCGGTCAACGGCGACAAGCACCTCCGGCTGATCTATCACGAGGACGCACTGCCCGAACGTGCGGCTGGCGACGACGCCGAGGAATACGCGGCGATGACGCAGTGGGTCGAGCGGACCTGCGCCGGGATCGCCAAGGTGGAGGCGTTACCGGACAACGTGGGGTACGTCGACATCCATCCAGTCCTGTTTCCGGTCGCGATCGCCGGCAATGCGGTCTCCGCGGCGATGAGCCTGGTCGCGTCCACCGATGCGCTGATCATCGACGTACGACGCTGCCTTGGCGGCGAGCCGGCGATGGTTGCGTGGTTGTGCAGCTACCTCTTCGACCGAGACCCCGTTCAACTGACCGGCCTCCAGGAGCGCGGCACCCTCGCGCAGTCCTGGACCCTTCCGTTCGTCCCGGGCCGAAGGTTCGGCGCGACCAAACCGGTGTACGTGCTGACGAGCGCAACGACGTTCTCCGGCGGAGAGCAGCTGAGCTACGACCTGCAACAGCTCGGCCGCGCCACGATCGTGGGCGAGACGACCCGGGGCGGTGCGCACGCTCGCGAGGGCTTCCGGGTGCACCCACACCTCGAAGTGACGATCTCGGTCGCCCGCGGTCACAACCCGATTTCCGGCGGCAACTGGGAAGGCACCGGCGTCACCCCGGACGTCGCGGTGCCTGCGGACGAGGCATTGGCCCGCGCGCAGTCCCTCGCCCGCGAGCGCCTCGGCGCCGACGTGAGATAGCCGGCTGGCTCAGATGCCCGTCGCGGTCACGAGTCGGGCAGGGCATAGACGTCGAGCGTCGCCGACTCAGGATCCACGTTCGGCGCCCTGACCACGGCGATCTCGCCGTCTCCGATTGCCAGGCCCGTGGTCGTGAAGTGCCACAGCCGAGTGAGGATGTGCCCGCTCGATGCGTCCAGAACCTTCCCGTCGGCGAGGTACAGCACGCCGTCGGCCGCCGATGCGAGCGTCGACGAGTCAGTCGTTTGCCACTCGCTGACACCGGTCGCCTCGAGATAGCCGCAGACCACCGAGGCCCCACACTCGGCGTACACGGTGCGATCGTCGACGGCCAGGACGTTGGTGGCTCCACGGAGTTCGAATCGGGTCGCTCCGGTCGTGGCGTCCACATCACTGATCGGGTCGCCGGCGTCCTGGTCGTTGCGTGCGTAGACGTGCGCGTCGGCCCCGTCGTCGCTGCCGCGGATGACCCGCCAGCTCCCGGGACGCGTCCACGCTCGCGATCCGGAGATCAGGCTGATTCCTTCGAGCGACATTGCACGGGGGTCTTGGCCACAGGCCGAGACGACAACCACGCTTTGTACGACGGCGAACGGCTGGTCCCCGGCGCAATCGTTGTGCTGGGTCCAGAGCAGCTTGCCGGTGAAGACCCGGTAGACCGAGATGACCTGGCCACCGCCCTCGGCCGGCCCGGCTTCGACGAGGAACGGCTTGGACTCCACCATCTCCGTGACCGGACCCAGCGCCCGGCAGCTGCTTGAGGCGCAGGACGCGACTCCCGGGCCGATCGCCCAGACCGGCTTGCCGGTGCTGGTACTGAAGGCGCCCATCACGCCCTCGGCAGCGGGCGCGGACTGACACTCGCGTCCGGCCACAATGACCAATCCCTCGCCGACCGCCATCGACGAGAGGTCGACCGCACCGGCGGGGTTCGGCTCGGCTCGCCAGGCGAGTGCGCCGGTCTGCGCCTTGTACATCGCGACCTGACCGTTCTCGATCGCGAACAGGCGGCCGCTGGTGAAGGCGGGCGAAGCGATCCCCGGGCTGCCCGGACAACCGGACGCATCGGTCGGCGCAGCGAGCAGCTTCCACACCGAGGCGCTGGCAACAGTGTGCGGCGTCAGGGTCGACTCGAGCGGATTGGCGCGGCTGAGCGCCGCATCACCGTCGGTCTGCGCCCACGGAAGTGCGGTCGGGCCGGCTGCGGGCCTCAGCGCCCCCGTGACGTCCAGGAGGCCGAGCGCCACGACCGCCGAAATCACCATGGAGATTCCGACTCCGAGAACGCGCCACGTCAACAACCCGGACCACGCGCGGGGCCGGCCTGGCACCGTGAGCCTCATCAGCAGGCTCGATCACTCGACAACTGCACAGGAACCTGGCCCCCACCCTCGGCGCAGCCGGCACCGTCACCATGGGCGGCGACTTCTCAACGTATCCGCGGACGCAAACTCTCGTCGGTGATTTAACGAACTGTTTGCCGAATTGGCGACGACTACCGCTGGTCAGCGGACGCGGACGCGGACGCGACCGGCGCCGGCTGGTGCATCGTCATCGGCCGCATCACGCGGCTGATGGTCTGGTCTCGGCCGGTGGCCTTGGCGGCGTACAACGCCTCGTCGGCCGCACGGTAGGTGTCGGACGGCGCGCGGCCGACTTCGTGGACCGTGACACCGGCGCTCAAGGTGGCGAGCGGCGCACGAGCCCGCCACGCCGACACCACGCGATCAACCGATGCGTAAACCTGGGTCCGGTCGGGCTGGCGGAGGATCAGCATGAACTCCTCGCCACCCATCCGGGCGACGTCGTCGCCGACCCGGACCTGGGCGCGCAGGAACTCACCGAGCTCCTGGAGCACCTGATCGCCGCGCGCATGACCGAACCGGTCGTTGACCACCTTGAAGTGGTCGAGATCGAGCAGCGCGAGCGCATCGCCAGGCTGAAGACGGTCGAGCATCTGGTTGCCGAATCGGCGGTTGCCGAGCCCGGTCAGGTCGTCGGTGAGGTTCGCCTTCGCGAGCGCATCGACCGCGCGTTGCTGCTCACGTGCCACCTTGTGCGTCGCGTCGATGTTGGCGGCGATCACCTCCCCGGCCAGCACAGCGACCGGCAGGATCAACACCACCGAGCCGATCGAGCCCGACGCCTGCGGTGCGCCGAACGCATACGGAACGAGGTACGCCGCAACCGCGAACGGCGACAGCGCGAGGCAAGTGCCGCGCCGATGCCAGGAGCCCACCCACAGGAAGATCAGCACGAACCAGATCCCCAGCGTCGGCACCGGCAACGCACCGACCACGTTCTCGAGGGCGATCGCGGCCATGCCCAACAGCGCCAGCAGCAGCGACCGGAATCCGGTCAGCCGGTTCGCCAGCCGGGTGAAGCAGAGCAACCCGATCAACAGGTTGGCCGAGTCCAGCAGCTTGCTGCCCTGACCGACCGCGGCCGGCATGAAGTCGGTGATCAAGCCGAGAGCGCCGGCCACGACGAACAGCACCGCGGCCTGCCGGACGGCGCGATGGTCGGACGAGCGCGCAACGTCATTGCGGCGCCGCATCCACTGGAGCGTCACCGAAGGATCATCGGCAGTTCGCGTCGGTGACCTAACGCCGGCACCGGCGCAAGCGCGCCGGCACGGTTAGGCCGAACGACGTAGTGCGCTCACGCGCGGCGTCCGGTCAACACGTGCGCGACGCCGACGATCAACGCGAGGATCAACCCGAGCCACAGCACGTGTGCGGCAAACCCCAGGCCGGCGAACAGGACAAGCAGAACGATTGCGACGATCAAGAGCATGGCGGTCTCCTCAGAGTCGGAGCCGAAGGCCATGGATGGATCAACGGATGTGGCGCGGCTCAGCTGCTGGGCGTCGGAAGCCTGCAATGGACCTTCGGGTTGGCGCCGACGTAGTTCAGCGGGCCGGCGACGATCGTGACGGCCGTCGTGCCGTCCTTGGCGCAGTTGGTCGCCTTGCCGCTGTAGTAGTGACGCTGACCGGCCGCCAGCGCTCCGATGACGAGCCAGACGATCACGAGCATTCCGAGCAGCCGGAACATGGCAAACCTCCCTATCGCGGCGTGCGGCGGCACGGCTGTGCGACAACGCAGCACACCCGAGGTGTTGAGTCGGCCGACGTGGCGACGTCGACGAAACGTGTCAGCGCAGAACGTCGATGCCGAGCACGCAGATCGGCACCGCTTGCATAACCACGTCATACCCCGTCGTGACGATCATCAAGCCTCGGCGCGCGCCTCAATCCCGGACCTGCGCACGTTGTCGTGGTGACGTCGGGGCGCCCGCACGATCATCAAGCCCAGCGCCGCGATCGCAAGCAGCGCCGGAGTGACGAGCACGCGCCAGCTTGACTGCGGACTCGCCGCGGCTTGCGCCGTACTCAACGTCGAGGGGTGGCTGGAGTCGGTCACCCCGGCGATCGTCGTACCGGGCGGATAACGACGGCCGGTGCCACCGATCACATCGTCATGTGTGGTGCCGTTGAGGCGGAAGGTGCCGTGGCACCGATACCCGGCCACCGTGATGCCGGTGCCGGACGCCATGCCCAGGCAACGGGTGACCATCACCGACACCGCGACCCCGTGCTGCTGCAAGCGGTCGGTCCGAATGATCTGGCCGACCGCTCCCACGCCCAGCACCACCGCGAGCAACGCCAGCGCACCGATGCAGCCGATGCTGACGACGCGAGCGACGTGACCCGTCTCGACGTCCGCGCCGGCCCCACCGCGGATGTAGCCGCCGCGCGGGACACCCGCGAAGTCAGAGGGCGTCAGACCCGCGCTCCCCGGTACGGACCCGGACCACGTCCTCGACCGCCACGGACCACACCTTGCCGTCACCGATCGCGCCGGTCTGGGCGTTGTCGACGATCGCTGCGATGACCGCCGCCGCGTCGCCGTCGTCGACCAGGACTTCGATCCGGACCTTGGGGATGAGGTCGACGGTGTATTCGGCGCCGCGATAGACCTCCGTGTGGCCCTTCTGCCGGCCGTAACCCTTCACCTCGGTGACGGTGAGACCGTTCGTCCCGGCCTCGGCCAGCGCGGTGCGCACTTCCTCGAGCTTGAACGGTTTGATGACCGCGGTCACGAGTCTCATCAGGCGCCGCCCGCTGCCCGTCGCGCCTGCCACGCCGCGTCGTCGTCACGGACGTGTCGTCGCCACAGCCACATCGAGATCGCGAACCAGCCGGCCGTGATCACCCCCCACGACGCGGCGTAGAACGTCAGGCCGCCGCTCAGGAAGGTCAGGCACAACCCGAATGCGACCAGCGACATGAAGAAGAACCCGCGCCACACCCACGGTGACTGGACCGACCGGCTGCCGTCGGGCATCCGAAGCCAGGCGTTGTTCTGAGCTGATGTCATCGTCGATCCAATCGTGGTCAGCCCCGTCGATCGGGACCGAGAGCGGAAGCGAGAAGTTGCGCCCGACGCCCGTGGGCTCGCGCTAGGCATGGGCGACACCGACCGGCACCATTCCCTCGTCGGAGGGATAGGCCTCTTCACCGTGTACGGCGAGGTCGCCCACTTCGAGCTCCTCGTCGGTCATTCGCAGCGAGGTGAACAGGCTGATGACCTTCAGGATGATGAAGGTGACCAGGGCGTCCCACACGATGATTGTGACGGCGGCGAAGAATTGCAGGAAGAACAGATGTCGATTGCCGTACAGCCATCCGGTCACGGCAAACGGCGAACCACTCGTCGTCTTCGGATAGACCACGACACTCGGGTCGGCGAAGATGCCGACCAGCAACCCGCCGCACAGACCCGCGATCCCGTGGGTGTAGACGACACCCATCGCATCGTCGACATGCCGGAGCACGATCGGCTGGAGATAGGTCCAGGCGAACCACACGATCACGGACGCGATCGCCGCCGAGAGCATGGCCCCGAGGCCGTTGACATACCCGGCACCCGGCGTGATCGCCACCAACCCGACGATCATGCCGTTGATCGCACCGAGCAGTGTCGGTCTCTTGTCCTTGCTCAAGAACATGTCGCACAGGACCCAGGTCAGCAATGCCGAGACCGTCGCGAGGTTGGTGTTGACGACCGCGGCCGCCGCATCGGCGCTCGCGAAGTACGGGTCACCGCCGTTGAACCCGTTCCAGCCCAACCAGATGATGCCGGCGCCGATCGTGATGAGCGGCAGGCTATGTGGAAGGAATCGCTGTCGGTCGCGGGCCAGCCGAGGGCCGATCACCCAGGCCGCGACGAAGCCGCTCGTCCCGGCGGCAAGGTGGATCACGTAGCCGCCGGAGTAGTCGACCGCACCTTCGTGGCTCCAGTAGCCCCCACCCCACAGCAACATTGCGTTGACGGCGTACACGAAGGTGGTCCACAGCGTGACAAAGATCATCCACACCTTGACCTTGATCCGGCCGAGGACACTGCCCAGGAACAGCAGCGGCGTGATCGCCGCGAACACGAACTGGAAGTAGAACAACGCGGTCGACGACTGGGTCAACGGCAGGAACGTGCCGATCGGCAGGCTCGCCTGTTTGACCTCGTCGCTCCCGTTGAGCGACGTCTCGGGGTGACCGACGAAGTTGTAGAAGAAGTTCTTGAAGAAGTTGCTGCCGTATGTGTAGTGATACGTGTTCGCGCTGCCGCCGCCGAGCGGCGACCCGAAGCCCATCTTGTAGGCCCACAACACCCACACGACGAGTACGGCGGAAAAGCCAGTGAAGCACATGAACATCGTGTTCACGGCCCACTTCTTCGGCACCAGCCCGCCGTAGAGACAGGCCAAACCCGGCAGGCTCATCAACCCGACGAACGTCGCCGCCGTGAGCTGCCAGGAGTTGCTCCCGGTGTCCAGCCAGGACGGTTGGCAGGCCGCCGGAGCGGCGGTCGCCGTACAGGCGTTGGCGGCCGAGTGCAGCGTTGTAGCAAGTTCGACGATCAACAAGCCCCCTCAACCAGGAGTCACCCGCACTGGCGCAGCGCCAGGCTTCATCTCGAGGGGCAACGTAGGAACGCCATGTTTCGCATCGTTCGCCGTACTGTTGCGCGCGGGTTAACTCGCACCCGCCGACGCCCAGTTCCCAAGCAATGTCACATCGCCCAGCGATATCCGGGGGTGATGTCACATTGCCCTCACGAAGTGGGGGGCAATGTGACATTGCTTGGGAAGGGGCTAGCCGGTGAGGGGCGCGCTGACCCGCAGGCGGCGTAAGCACCAAGCGGCCGGCGCCAGCGGGAGCCAGACGTTGCAGACCCGGTAGGCGAACACCGCGATCACGGCGGCCGCGAGCGGCACCGTCATCCAGTGCATCGCGAACGGCATCAACGCCTCCGCCGCGCCGGCCCCGGCGAACGGCAGGCTCCGCCTGGTCAGCGCGTACCCGGTCGCGTAGCCGACCACCAGGACCTCGACCGGGACAGGATGCTGCACGACCGCGAGACAGGCACCCAAGGCAGCGATGTCCGCGGCCCAGTAGACCGCCATCCCGCCGGCCGCGAGCAGCCCGTCCCGGGAGGTGACGACGACCCGGACCATGGCGGCCACCGCGTCAAGGCTTCGACGTACCGCGACCCACAGCCAGCCCGTCATGGGCAACCACCGCCGTACGACGAACAGCAGGCCGACGATGAGGGCTCCGACCGGTACGCCGAGCAACCACGACAGCACCACGCCGCCCCGGGCCGGGAAGTTCTCGACGAACAGGACGACCGCACAGATGAAGGCGGCGGGCGCCAGAAGGCCGTACTCGAGCATGCCCAGCGTCAGCACCCGGCCGCGGGCCGCGCGCTCGGACAGGCCGTGCTCGCGCCAAAGCCCTTGGTCGAGGGTGAAGCCGGCCCGCGGGGTCAACATCCCGAAGCCGGCCAGCACCGACACTCCGAGCCGACCGATCGACACGGACGGGCCGCCGCGACTGCGCAGCACCTCCCGATAGGCCAGCGTGTAGCCGAGGTGGCTGACCGCCACACAGCCGATCGCGACCGGCAGCCACACCCAGTCGGCCGCGGAGGCGAGCTGGGACATGGCGCCGAAACCGGCTACCCAGCCGACCCCGGCAAACGCTCCGGCGGCGAGGGCCGTCCCGACGAGCACGGCCGCGAACATGCCGGTCGGCGTGACCCGCCGATGGTGACCCTCCAGCCAGGCCGCGATGCTCGCCCGGGCCCGCCGACCGCGGAAGCGGGATCCGGGTTCGGCGCCGACCGGGTCGGCGGCCTCACCGGGGCTCACGCCCACGAGCCTGACACCTCGCTCCATCGTCGTCCAGACCTCGATTTGGCCACTAACTTTCCCGCTGATATCGGTCGACAACCGGCCAAACCAAAGACCTCGCTGCACCGAGCATTGCGCTTTACGTCAGGCGTGCGGCCGACGGCACCGACGTCCGATCGTCACCGGGCAGAGCGGGCAACCCGTCGCGCAACGCGGCGCGAAGGGCGGCGATCGGAAGCGGCCTCGACCAGACAAAGCCCTGACCGACCGAGCAACCGTTCTCCCGCAGCCATCGCGCCTGGCCGGCGTCTTCAACCCCTTCGGCAATCGTCTCCAGCTCGAGGCTCTTGCCGATCGCGATGATCGCCTCGGTCACCGCGGCAGCCTGCGAGTCGAGCGTGATCCGGTCGACGAAGGACTTGTCGATCTTGAGGATGTCGACGTCGAGGTGGCTGAGGTAGGCCAGCGAGCTGTAGCCGGTCCCGAAGTCGTCGATCGCGATCCGCACCCCCATCGCGCGCAGCGCGGCGAGTCGGGGCGCGACTGCTTCGAAGTCCCCGAGTAGGGCGCTCTCGGTGATCTCGAGGACCAGCTGGCCGGGCCGGACCCCGTTGACCCGCAACGCCTCAGCGACGGTCGGCACGAGATCGGGATGGTCCAGGTAGGCCACCGAGACGTTCACCGACATCGTGATCGCCCGCGGGTCGTCCTGTAGCTCGGCCGCCGTACGGCACGCGGTCATCAGCACCCAGCGGTCCAGGGAGGTGATCAGCCGGGTTTCCTCGGCCATCGGCACGAAGCTCACCGGAGGCAACAGGCCGCGGGTCGGGTGCTCCCAGCGAATCAGCGCCTCCACGCCGGTGATGTCCCCGGTCGCCAGGTCGATCTCCGGCTGGTAGTGCAACACCAACTCGTCGCTGCGCAACGCGTGTTGAAGATCCGCACGTAACTGCAACCGCTCGAGCGCCTCGGTGTGAAGTCGCGACTCGTAGACCGCCGACGTGGACTTCCCGCTGTCCTTCGCC
>CAYNDD010000093.1:0-11290 GCA_964395425.1 uncultured Frankiaceae bacterium | reverse complement strand
AATGTGACATTGCCTAGAACGTGGCGGTGACCTTCGAGAGACCGATCGGGCGATCCGGGTCCATCCCTCGCGCGCCGGCGAGCGCGCGGGCGAGTTGCTGCCCGCGGACCGACGCGACGACCACCTGCAACGGTTCGGGGATCGTGCTCAGCAGCGATATCTCGGCATCGGCGTCCGGAGACACCACGACGACATCGGCGTCCCGGGCGGCGACCACCCGCGCAACCTCGGCGATGTCGGCGCTGGTCGGCCCGCCGCCGTCGATGAGCAGTACGGGCGTCCCGGGACCGACCGCCGCAACCGGGCCGTGCAGGAAGTCGGCCCCGGACAGGCCCTCCGCGAGCATCCCGGTGGTCTCCTTCACCTTCAGCGCCACTTCGAGCGCCGCCGCATAGAGCAAGCCGCGCCCGACCACGAACAGCCGATCGGCGCCGGCCCAGCGCTCCACCAACCGCTGCACCGGCGCGGCGTCGTCGAGCACGGCGGCGACCGCGAGATACAACGACTCCAGGTCCGAGCCGCCGTACGGCACCGGTCCGATCGCGGCTGCGAGCAGCGCCACCACGGTCATCTGCGCGGTGACCGTCTTGGTTGCCGGTACAGCGAGCTCCGGGCCGGCCTCGCAACACACCAGCAGGTCGACGACGTCGCCGAGCGCGCAGACCGGCTCGTTGCTGATGCCGATCGTGGCGGCCCCGCCGTCGCGCATCGCAGCAGTCACCGAGACCACCTCGGGGGTCGCACCCGACTGGCTGAGTGCGATCCCGAGCCATCCGCGGTAGTCGACCGACGCCGCGTAGCGGGTGACCAGACTCGGCGCGGCGAGCGCGGCCGGACGTCGCGACGCCAGCTCGACCAGATAGCGGCCGAGCACCGCCGCGTTGTCGGACGACCCGCGCGCCACGAACGTCGTGCCGGCGAGCCCGTCCGGCACCCGGGCCAGGACCTGCCGGCAGAGCTCGCCCGATCGCGCGACCAGCCGGGCGATGACCGCTGGCTGCTCGTGCATCTCGGCCAACATGGTTTCGCCGTTCATGGCCTCCCCTTGGTCGCAAGCGCCGCCTCGATCGCGGGCCGTACGCCGGATCGCGCGGCGATGCCGAGCTCGTCGAGCGCCAGCAACGCGGCGCCGGCCACCGGCGCGGCGGCCAACATGACCAGCCGGGCCTCCGGCGCGACCCGCAGAATGCCGGCGGTCAGCGGGTCGTGCAGCAACGGATGTCCAGCGGCGAGAACGCCGCCGCCCAGGACGACATCGAACGATGACCCAGTGAGACGCAGCCGGCGTGCGATCGCGCCGACCATCGTCACGAGCTCGGCGGCCAACCGGTCGATGATCGCCAGTGCGACCGGGTCGCCGCCGTCCCCGGCCGCAAACACCAGCGGGGGCAGCTCGGTCAGCCGCTCCTGGTCGATCCGGCCGCAGTGCATCGCGTACACAACATTCGACGGCCGGGCCAGGTCGAAGTACGCCGGCACGGTCTTGGCCAGACACGTGCGCGGCCCGCGACCGTCCTGCGCGCGGATCGCGGCGACCAGCGCGGCCATCCCGATGTCGTAGCCGCCGCCCCAGTCGCCGGACACCTCGCCGAGCGCCGGGAACCCGGCCCGCCGCCCACCGGGGGCTACGCCGACGCAGTTCACGCCCGCTCCGCACACGAGGGCGATCGCCGCCTCGCTGTCCGTGCCGGCCCGCAGCATCGCGATCGCATCGTTGTGGATCACGACCCGGTCGGCCCACCGGAACCGGGCCGCACCAGCCGCGAGCCGGCGCGAGTCGGACGGGTAGTCGGCGCCGGCCAGGCAGAGCATCGCGAGGTCGGCGACCGACTCGGTCGGTCCGCCGGCCGCCTCGGCAACGAGCGAGTCGATCACACTCATCGCCGAGTGGTGGTCACTGTGCGAGTGATTGCTCCCCGCGCCGCGCGCCGCACCGACGACATTTCCTTTCCGGTCAAGGAGTACGACGTCGGTCTTCGAGTTCCCGCCGTCCACCGCCAGGACGGCGGCCCGTCCCGACCGGGAGCTGCGCGGCGTCATCGCCCGATGTCCGCGGCGTCCCAGCCCGGCAGGTAGTCGCGGTTCGCATCGAGCAGCCGGGGCAGCATCCGCTCGGCTACTCCCCAGCTCGGCACCAGCGGGTTGGCCAGCAGCGCCTCCAGCGCGACCCTTCGGTCGTGGGTGACCGCGGCCCGCGCCGCGAGCCGCTCGTAGGACTTCACCTGCGCGACCAGCCCGGCGATCTCGGGCGCGAGCACGGCCTGCGACAGCGGGCTGGCGCCGGCTCGAGTGATCCGCGCCGGCACCTCGACCACGTCGTCGTCGGCCAGCCCGGCGAGGGTCCCGGCGTTGCGGATGTCGACCACCTGTACGTCGCCGGTGCCCGCGTGCAGCGAGGCGATCAGCTGCGCGGCCGCCTCGCTGTAGAACGCACCGCCCCGTTCGGACAGCAGCT
This sequence comes from uncultured Frankiaceae bacterium, assembly GCA_964395425.1. GTDB lineage: Bacteria > Actinomycetota > Actinomycetes > JAFAQI01 > JAFAQI01 > DATAUK01. The sequence goes on along the minus strand of CAYNDD010000093.1, from coordinate 8,835 downwards.
CCGGCTGGCGCCGCAGCGCCGGGTCGGCGTACATCGCCAGCAGCTCGCGCTCGATCTCCATCACCTGCTCGGCGCGAGATGGCCCGGCCAGCTGTTCGGCGAGCACCTCATCGGGCTGGTAGTAGTAGCGCAGGTAGTACGACGGCAGGTTGTGCAACGTGCGCATCAGCGCCAGTGGCAGTTCGAGATGGTCCGCCCAGTGTTGCCCACCGACATCGAGCAGTTCGTCGAGCCGGTCGACGCCGTCGACCCGGACCGCCCGCTCCCAGGTCAGATGATTGAGCCCGACATGGTCTAGCTCGACCCGCTCCGGGCCGACGTCGAGCGAGGCGGCGATCCGCCGCTGCAGGCCGATCGCGACGTTGCACAGCCCGATCGCGCGATGGCCGGCGTCGAGCAGGGCCTGGGTCACGATGCCGACGGGGTTGGTGAAGTTGACGAACCACGCATCCGGCGCGCCGATCCGTTCCAGCTCCCGGGCTAGGTCCAGGACGACCGGCACGGTGCGCAACGCCTTCGCGAACCCGCCCGCGCCGGTCGTCTCCTGACCGATGCAGCCGAACTCGTGCGGAAGGGTCTCGTCGACGTACCGGGCCTGCTGGCCGCCGACCCGCAGCTGGCAGACGACAAAGTGCGCGTCATTGAGCGCGGCTTCGCGGTCCGTCGTCTGCACCAGCCGACCCGGCCAGCCGCGTTCGGCGAGGATCCGGCCGGCCAGCCCGCCGACGATGTCAAGTCGATCCCGGTCGATGTCGAACAGCACCAGCTCCTCGACCGGCAGCTGCGGCCAGCGGTTGGCGAAGCCGTCGACCAGCTCCGGGGTGTAGGTCGACCCGCCGCCGATCACGCAGACCTTGAGCCGGCTCGGCGCCTCGGTCGACGGCTCGCTCATCGCGGGCCCCGATCGCCGCTCGCGACCGCCTGCTGGGCGACGTGGCAGGCGGCCTCCTGGCCGGGGCCGACGGTGGCGAGGATCGGGTCGACGGTCGCACACCGATCGATGGCGACCGGGCAGCGCCAGCGGAACCGGCACCCCGGCTCGGGGTCGACCACCCGCGGTGGCTCGCCGATGTCGGAGTCGCTGCTCACCCCGAGCGGCGCCCGCGGGTCCGGCACCGCGTCGAGCAACAGCTGCGTGTAGGGGTGCCGCGGGTCAGCGAGGACCGACTCGGTCGGACCGATCTCGACGATGTGGCCGGCATACATCACCGCGATCCGATCCGAGACGTAGCGGGCGCTCGCGATGTCGTGGGTGATGTAGAGGATCGAGACCCCGGCCTCGGCGCGAAGCGTGGCCATCAGGTTGAGCAGACCGATCCGGATCGAGACGTCGAGCATCGAGACCGGCTCGTCGGCAACGATCAGCTTCGGCCGCATCGCCAGCGCCTGGGCGAAGCCGACCCGCTGCCGCTGCCCTCCGCTCAGCTCGTGCGGGTAGCGGTCGAGCACGGTCTCCCCGGGCACCAGCCCGACCTGCTCGAGCACCTCCACCGCCGCCTGCCGCCGCCGCGCGCGGTGCAGCTCCGGGCGGTGCAGCGCGATGGTGCGCAACAGCCCGTGCGAGATCGGGTACGACGGGTTGAGCGAGCTGAACGGGTCCTGGAAGACCATCGGGACCGCACGGCGATAGGCCAGGACGTCGGCCCGGCGGCGCAAGGTGTCGATCGATCGACCCTCGAAGACGATCTGGCCGCTGGTCGGGCGATAGACCATCGCCAGCAGCCGCGCGACCGTGCTCTTGCCGCTGCCGCTCTCGCCGACCAGCGCGACGATCTCGCGCCGGCCGATCTTCAGGTCGACGTCGTCGACCGCATGCAGCGTCTTGCGGGACAGCGCATTGCCGATCCGGAAGTGCCGGGTGAGGGCGTGGGTCTCCAACAGCGGACCCGCCTCGAGTAGTCGCTCAGACATGGGCGACCTCGGCCGGCTGGTGCCGCAGGCAGCGGACCGCGGTCTCGTCGATTTGGTAGAGCTCGGGGTCCACGGTCGTGCAGGCCGGCATCGCCTGCCCGCAGCGCGGCTGGAACGCGCATCCCGGCGGCAGCTTGGCCAGGTCCGGCGGGCTGCCCGGGATGCCGAGCAGCTCTCGGCGCGGGCCGCGGACCGACGGGAAGGCCTCGAGCAAGCCCTGGCTGTAAGGATGCAAGGGCTGGTCGAAGACCCGCCGGGTCGGACCGGCCTCGGCGACCTGGCCGGCGTACATCACGATCAACCGGTCGGAGAAGTGGCTCACCAGCGACATGTCGTGAGTGACGAAGACGATCGCGAAGCCGAACTGTCGCTGCAGCTCCTTCACCTGCACCATGAGCGAGCGTTGCGCCACCACGTCGAGCGCCGAGGTCGGCTCGTCCATGATGACCAGGTCCGGCGTGAAGACCATCGCCATTGCGATCATCGAGCGCTGCCGCATCCCGCCGCTGAGCTGATGGGGATAGCTGTCGAGGTGCACCGGGTCGATCCCGACCAGCTCGAGCACCTCTTCGGAGCGCTTGCGGATCGCCACCCGGTCGCCCATGCCGTGCGCACGCATGACATCGGCGAACTGCGCCTCGATAGTCAGCACCGGGTTGAGTGCGTTCATCGCGCTCTGCATGACGACCGAGAAGTCCCGCCAGCGCAGCTCGCGCAGCGCCCGGCCCGACAGGGTCACCATGTCGTGGCCCTTGAAGTCCACCGAGCCGGCGGTGATCGCCGCCGGTGGCGTCAGCAGCTGCGCGATGGCGAACAGCAGCGTCGACTTGCCGCAGCCGGACTCGCCGACGATCCCCAGGAACTCGCCCGGGCCGACGCGGAGGCTGACGTCGGAAACCGCCCGGATCGCTCCCTCGGAGGTCAGGTAGTCGACGGTGAGACCGTCGACCTCAAGCAGCGCGGCGTCGGACACGAATCCTCCGTTGCGGGCGCAGCGCCGGGTTGCTGATCTCGTCGAACGCGTAGTTGAGCAGGGCCAGCGCAGCGCCAAGCAGCGCGATGCAGATGCCCGGCACCAAAGCCCACAGGTACTGCCCGGTCTGCAGCGCCTCGTTGTTCTGCGCCCAATACAACATCGATCCCCAGCTGACCGTGTTGACGTCGCCGAGCCCGACGAACTGCAGGCCGGCCGCGGCAAGGACGGCATACAAGGCGGCGCCGAGGAAGTTCGCCACGATCAGCGAGGTCATCGTCGGCAACACTTCGCGGACGATGATGTAGAGCGATCGCTCGCCACGCACCCGGGCCGACTCGAGGAAGTCGCGGTTGCGCAGCGACATCGTCTGCGACCGAAGCTGCCGCGCGCCGTACGACCATCCGGTCACGACGAGCACGGCGACGATCATCCAGAGCCCGCCGTTGCGCTCGTAGGCGGCGAGCACGATCACCAGCGGGAAGGTCGGGATGACGAGGAAGACGTCGGTGATCACCGACAGCACGTCGTCCGCCACTCCCCCGAGGTACGCCGACGACACCCCGATCAGCACCGACAGGACGGTCGAGAGGACGCCGACCAGCGCGCCGATCAGCATCGACTGGCGGGCGCCCCAGATCACCTGCGAGAAGATGTCCTGCCCGTACGCGGTCGTGCCGAGCAGGTGATGTCTGGACGCGCCGAGGAAGCGATTGAACACCTCCGCGTTGGGGTCGTCCGGCGCGATCAAGGACGGAACGATCGCGACCACGGTGAAGATCAGCGTGAGGACCGCGCCGACCGTGGCCTTCCGGTTCGACAGCACGGCGCTCAGCAGGGTCGACCGGTATCCGCGCCGGCCGACCAAGACCGGCAGGTCGTCGGCGGGCGGGCGGTCGACCGCGAGGTGCAGCGTCATGCCTTGGCCCGGGTACGCGGGTCGAGCCAGGCGGTCATCAGGTCGGCCACCAGCACCGAGACCAGCACTGCGACGGTGATCAAGAGGAACAACGCCTGCATCAGGGCGTAGTCCTCGTTCTGCACGGCCTGCAGGAGCATGAACCCGACGCCCGGGTAGGCGAACACGTACTCGACGAGGATCGCGCCGCTGATCACGAAGCCGAGCGACATCGCGAAGCCGGTCAGGTTGGGCAGGATCGCGTTGCGCGCGGCGTAGTCGACCATGATCCGGCGCGATGGCAGGCCCTTTGCGCGCGCCATCCGGATGTAGTCCTCGGCCAGCGTGGTGACCATGTTGTTGCGCATGGTCAGCACCCAGCCGCCGATCGAGGTGATCAGGATCGTGATCGCCGGCAGCAAAGCGTGATTGAGCACGTCCCAGACGAACGACGGCGTGAACGCCACGGTGTCACCGGTGTTGTAGCCGAACCCGATCGGCGACCAGCCGAGCGCGACTGAGAACACCAGCACTGCCATCATCGCGACCCAGAAGTACGGGAAGGCCGACGTCACCACGAAGATCGGCGGCAGCAGGCTGTCCATCACGCCGCCGCGGCGCCAGGCGCTGATCGCGCCGATGCCGGTGCCGGCGATAAACGCGAGGATGGTGGTGATCCCGACCAGACCGAGCGTCCAGGGCAGCGCGCCGAGGATGACGTGGCTGACGGTCTCGGGGAAGAACGAGATCGAGATCCCGAAGTGCCCCGTGAGGCAGTTGCCGAGGTAGTCGACGTACTGCGTAAGCAGGCCTTGGTGGTTGTTGACGCCGAACGCAACCTCCAGCGCATGCAGAGCCTGCCCGCTCACCCGGCCGTGGAAGCGCCCGATCAGCGCCTCGGCCGGGTTGCCCGGCATCAACCTCGGGATGAAGAAGTTGATCGTCAGCGCCGCCCACAGCGTGAAGGCGAAGAAGCCGAGCCGTCGCAGCAGATACCTCACCGGCGGCTCACTTCGGCGTCAGGTGCAGGAGCACGACCTCGACGTCGGGGACGGAGAAGGCCGACGGAAGGGCGATCGGGTTCGTCGGCGAGTCCCAGCCCGAGAACGACGACGTGTCGTACTCGTAGAAGTCCACCTGCTCCGTCACCGGGATGACGGGTACGTCGTCGAGCATGAACTGCTCCAGCCGATCCACGATCGTGTGCTGCTTGGCCGCGCTCGTGGTTGCAGCGTACTGATTGATCAACGAATCGACGGTGGCGTTGTGATAACGCTCGTAGTTCGACCCGGCCGGCTTCCCGATCGGTGCCGAGTTCGGCCCGTAGAGCCACTGCCGCAGCTCGTAGTACGGCGCCGGACCGCCGGTCTCGTCGTAGTAGGCGAGCTGGAACCTGCCGTTGAACAGGTTGTCGTCGAAGGCGTTGTCCGACTGGTTGTCGACGCTCAGCGACATCCCGCAGGCCTTGATCCCCTGCTGGACGACCTGCAGTGAGGCAACCCAGTCCGAGTAGTCGCTGATGTTGATGATCGAGAACGCCAGCTTCTTGCCGCTGGGCGAGACGAAGATCCCGTCCGATCCCTTCTTGTAGCCGGCCGCGGTGAGGATCGCCTCCGCCTTCGTCGGGTCGTAGGTGTAGGTGTCGTTCGCCTTCTGCGTCGCGCCGAGCCAGCTGGAGAACGTGGGCAGAGTGATGCCGGTCTGGTTGGCCGGCGGCTCGTAGCCGTACTCGCCGATCTGCGAGACCCGCGACCGGTCGACGCAGTAGGCCAGGGCCTTGCGCACTGCCACGTCGTTGAGCGGCGCCACGGTCTGGTTGATGAAGATGCTGACGCTCGTCACCGGCGGGAACCAGTCGTGGTAGTCCGAGCTCTTCGACAGGTAGAACGCCTTGATGTTGGGGATGAACTGGCTGCCGTACTGCGCCTGGCCGGTCGACAGGTAGGTGTTGGCAGTGTCGTTCGACGTGAACGCCGGGTAGTTGACCGCGTCGACCTTCGGCAGCCCCGGCTGCCAGTAGTTCGGGTTCTTCACGTAGTGGACGTTCTGGCCGGTGCACTTCTGCATGACGAAAGGTCCGGTGCCGACCGGCTTGCTGTCGTTGTAGTTGACCGGGTTCGCGATCGTGCTCCAGATGTGCTTCGGGACGATCCCGACCTGGTCGGCGATGTAGAACAGGTACGGAACCGCCGCGGTCTTGAACGTGAACTGCACCTGGTCCGAGCCGACCTGCTGCACGCTGTCGAGGACCGACCAGATCGCGTTGAGGTCGAGCGCCGGGTGCTGCTTCATCAACTCGAACGTGAAGGCGACGTCAGCCGCGGACAGCGGGGTGCCGTCGCTGAACTTCACGCCCTTGCGGATGGTGAACGTCAGCACCTTGTCGCCATCGGAGTAGTGGTAGGCGGAAGCCAGCCAGGGCGTCGGTGGCGCAGTGCTGTTCAGCGAGTTGATGAACAGCAGCGGTTCGTAGATGAAGCCGATCGACTGGAAGTTGACGTCGGCGTTGTACGGACTGAAGCCGCAACTCCACAGCCCACCGCTCTCGTTCGAGATCGTGATCGTGGACGTGCCGCCGCCGGTCTTCTGGCCGCCGCCTGAACTGCTGCCGCTGGAGCACGCCGCTCCAAGGGCGAGCACCGCCGCCGCTGCCGCCACCAAACGCAACCGCTTCATGGTGCTGTCCTCTCCTCGGATGGGCGATCCGTGCCGTTCCAGTGCCGTAGAGACGCGATCGATCCGTCGCTGGACCCCATCAGGGTCTCAACCCCGACCGCAAGTGCGCCGACCAATGGCGCGTCAAAGGGGAAATGGGCGCGTACGAGCTCCGGCGGGTAGGGCACGCCGGCGTCCAGCGCGCGCCGCAGCCGCGGTTCGAGCTGCTCCCACGAGCCGACCAGCCCGCCGCCGACGGTGACCCGTTGCGGGTCGAGCGCGGTAGCGAGGTTGACGACGTGGAACGACAGCTCGGTGAGCGCCCGGTCCACGACCGCCCGGGCGGCCTGGTCGCCGGCCTCCGCCGACCGGAAGACGCCGATCGCGTCGCGCGGCTCGCCGGGCAGCGCCCGGCCGAGCTCGGCTAGGGCGCGCCCGCTCACCCGGTCCTCGAGCAGCTCTCGGGACTCGATCGGCACGTCGACGTCGTCGAGACTGCGCAGGTTGTACGCGATCTCACCGGCCGCGCCGTGACGACCGGGTACGACGCGGCCGCCGACCACGAGGGCCGCGGCCAGGCCGGTGCCGAGGTTGAGATACAGCCCCGGGTCGCAGTCGACCAGGGAGCCCCACCGCGCCTCGGCCAGCGCCGCGGCCTTCACGTCGGTCATGACACTGACCGGTACGCCGGCGAACGCTGCGCCGAGCTCCTCGCGCAAGGCCAGCCGGTCCCACCCGTCGATCGTCGGTGCCAGACCCACGTGGTCGGCGGCGGGGATACCGAAGGTGGCGATGCCGACCGCTGACAGCCGAGCCGCCGGCAGGTCGCGCAACAAGGCGCGAGCCGCCTCGATGCCGCGCTGCAACGTCACGTCTGCGCCCCGGTCGCCGGCGGCCGGCAAGGTGTTGGACGCCAGCCGTTGGCCATCGAGATCGCAGACGCCGACCGCGATCTTCGTGCCGCCGTAGTCGACCCCGAGCACGACCGGGACTCCACTCACCGGGTCGCTCCCGAAGCGGGCACAGACTCTCCTTGCGGGCCAGCCGACCTAACCGATAGGAAAGTAGCCTATTAGTTCAAGGTCAGCAAGAGGTGACACGCGATGGTTTACGGTGACCGGGTGACGGCGGGGACATCGGTTGGTCCCGGCGCGCGGCCGGCACTCATTCGGGAGCTCAACGAACGGCTGATCCTCGACGAGGTGAGGCGGACCGGCGCGGCCTCGCGGGCCGACCTGACCCGGGCGACCGGGCTGTCGAAGCCGACCGTCACCCTCGCCCTGGCCAACCTGCAACACGACGGGCTGATCCGGGTGGCGGGCCGGCGCTCCGGCGTCTCCGGCCCCGCGGCGCTGCTCCACGAGGTGCAGCCGGACGCCGGCTACACCCTCGCGCTCGACGTCGGCCGGGAGTACGTCCGCGGCGCGATCGCCGACATGTCGGGTCAACGGCGCGCCGCCGGGTCGCGTCGTACCACGGCCCGAACCGGACCATCCCGAGCGGCGGAGGCGGTCGCCCTCGGCCGGGCGCTCGCCACCGAAGCCGGGATCACCCTGTCGGACCTGACCCAGACCGTGGTCGGGAGCCCGGGCGTGCTCGACCCCAACCGTGACGTCGTCACCCTGGCCCGAAGCCTGCCCGGCTGGGAACGGCCCGAGGTGCTCGAGTGCCTGCGCAAGGCGTTCGGACCGTCCGTGGTGATGGAGAACGACGTCGACGCCGCCGCCATCGCCGAGCGGGTGCATGGGCACGGCCGCGACGTCGACAGCTTCGCGTTCCTGTCGATCGGCACCGGCATCGGGATGGGTCTCGTCATCGGCGGCAAGCTGCATCGCGGTGCGCACGGCGCCGCCGGCGAGATCGCCTACCTGCCGATCAGCGACAGCCTCGGGGCCGACGTCAAGGACGCCCGCCGGCGCGGGCCCTTGGAGGCGGCCGCATCGGCGGCGGCGATCGTCCGGGCCGCGCGCCGCAGCGGCATGCCCGGCTCGCTGTCGGCGCGGCGGGTGTTTGCCGCCGCGGCCTCAGGTGACCGGCTCGCGCGCTCGGTGGTCGCCGAGGAGGCCCAGGTGGTGGCGCGGGCGATCTGCGCCGTGGTCGCGGTTGCGGATCCGCAGCTGATTGTCTTCGGCGGCGGCGTCGGGCAGGCGCCCGGTTTCGCCGACGCGGTCGCGGAGCAGTTGCGGGCGATGAGCCCGGTCGTGCCCGAGGTGCGGGTCAGCGCACTTGGCGACGACGCGGTCGTGGACGGCTGTCTCGCCGAAGGCATGGATCGGGCTTGGTCGATCCTCACCGCAGGCGACCGCTGACACAATCCGACATTCGCGAACGGTTTGTGATCCGTTAGCAGTGGCGACGTCAAGCGGTCAACGCAACGAGTACCTCGTCGAGGCGTTCG